>JBQCFA010000488.1:0-9174 GCA_051959695.1 Rhizobiaceae bacterium | reverse complement strand
GACGAGATACTTGCCGCGGTTCCACACGGCCGATTTCTCCGGGTCCGGCTGGAAGGGATGCGGCTTGAAATTGACCAGGTTCCAGCCACGCATGAGAAAACGCCAATTGAGAGGCCAGGTGAATTCCGGCGGCCGTATGCGTTGATCTATTGGCTTGAGGGACTTCAGATAGGCGAAGATCGCATCGGAATCCTCGCGCGTGAGGATGGTGAAATGGGTATAGGGGAAGGCGGGATAAAGCCGGGTGCCGTCCGGCTCGCGCCCCTTGGTCATGGCTCGATAGAAATCGTCCGAACTCCACCTGCCGATCCCGGTTTCCTCATCGGGAGTGAGGTTGGCGGTGTATATGATGCCGAAAGGCGTCTGCAGCGAATAGTTTCCCGCCATCGGCTTTGCCGGGTCGGCCGTGTGGCAGGCGGCGCAATCGCCGGCATGCGTCAGGTACAGACCCCGCTGAATGGTCGTCCAGTCGTTCTGCCCCGCGAGCGCAGGCGTAGCGGCGATAGCCAGCGAGGCGGCGGTACCGAGGAGAAAGCGTTTCATCGCCGCTCCTCCTACGCCTGGACCAGCGGGCCCGGTGCCCGCAGATACTGTTCGCGGATCGCCTTCGCCGCGTGAAAGGCCAATGCGCCTACCGTTCCGGTCGGATTGTAGCCCGCGTTCTGGGGAAAGGCACCGGCGCCGAGGAGGAACAGGTTGGGGACGTCCCAGCTCTGCAGAAATTTGTTGGTCACGCTGTCTTGCGGGCTGGCGCCCATGATGGTGCCGCCGGTGTTGTGCGTGGTCTGGTAGGGTACGATGGAATAGTGGCCGTTGCGGCCATTGACCTTGATCTCGCGCGGCTTCATCGCCTTGGCGATGGCCGTCGCCTTGTCCGTCAGATAGTCGGACATCTTGTGCTCGTTGTCGGTGAAGTCGAACGTCATGCGCAAGAGAGGTCGCCCATAGACGTCCTTGTAGGTCGGATCGAGGTCGAGATAGTTCTGGCGGTGGCTCATCACCGCGCCATGCGTCGCGACCGAAGTGGAACGGAGGTAGCTGTCGCGGACAGCCTTCTTCCATTTGGCGCCCCATTTTGGGGTTCCGTCCGGGGTTGGATGACTCTCGATCGGACGGCCGTTCGTGGTCCATTGCGCGAGATAGCCGCCGCCGATGAAGCCGAGCCCGGTGTGATCGAAATTGTCGCCATTGAAATCGTCGATGGCCATGCCGAGCGCGCCCGCCCCGACAAAATTGTTGAAGTACTTATCGTCGAAGAAGAGATTGACGCTGGAAGTGATCTGGTAGGCGTAGTTTTTGCCGACCACGCCTTGCCCGGTCGCCGGGTCATAAGGCTGGCCGATCTTCGAGACCAGCATCAGATGGGCGTTGTTGAGGATATAGGAGGCGAGGATCACGATCTCGGCCGGCTGTTCCCAGACCTGGCCCTCGGTGTCGATGTACTCCACGCCGGTCGCGCGCTTGCCGCTTCGGTCGGTGACGACCCGCAGTACCTCGGATTCCGTGCGCAAGGTGAAATTGTCCCTGCGCATCAGGACAGGCAGGATCGTCGTCTGTGCCGTCGCCTTGGAGTAATTGCCGCAGGCGAACTTCTCGCAGAAGCCGCAATAGGTGCACGGCCCCAGTCCTACTCCGAGCGGATTGGTGTAGGGGCGGCTCATATTGGCCGAGGGCGCGGGAAACGGATGATAGCCAAGGCTTGCCGCCGCTTCATTGAACAGGGTCGGGGCGTAGACCATCTCCATCGGCGGGTTCGGATAGTCGCGTGAGCGGGCGCCTTCGAACGGATTGCCGCCCGCCTGCTTGCCGCTCTTGAGATTGCCTGCCTTGCCGCTGATCCCGCACAGATATTCGAACTGGTCGTAAAACGGCTCCAGCTCCTCGTAGGTTATTCCCCAGTCCTGTACCGTCATGCCCTCGGCAAGCGGGCCGTAGCGCTGCTCGTTGTGGGATCTGGCGAGAAAGTCGGTCGGCAGGAAACGCCAGGTCTGACCGTTCCAGTGGACGCCCGAGCCGCCCACATTGGTGCCGGGCAGAAAGGATCCCAGGCGGCGCATCGGTAGCGCGGTCTGCGACACGCTGTTTCGAAACGTCAGCGTTCCCCGGGCCAGTTCCTCGAACAGTTCGCCGCGATAACGATAGCGGAGTTCGTCCTGCGCATTGGTGACGGCGAAATCGGTCGAAGTATTGCGCCACACGCCGCGCTCAAGGGCGAGAACCTGGAGGCCTTCGGCGGTGAGCTGCTCCGCCATGATGGCGCCGGTCCATCCGAAACCGACAATGACGACGTCGACGGGCGGAAGTCTTCTAGCCATGGTCCTTTACCTTGCGTCTGCTGGGTTCAGGCCTGCTGTCGCGGGTCTATCTTGGTGGCTATTTCGGGGGCGTGCCGGCACCGAAGGAATCGACACCGGCGACGGAAACCGGCTGGAGGTCGAGCTTCTGGTTGTGCTTGGAGACGTAGGGGCGGTAGTCGTAGCGGGCTCCCGGAAAACCGATCATCTTCCAGCCGACCATGTCCTTGTTGCCGCCATGGACCGGATCGCTGAAGAAGCCCTCCACGGTGTTCTGCAGGAACATGGTGAAGAAGGTCTTGGCGTCGACGCCCTTCAGCTTGATGTCTCCCTTTTCCAGGCCTTTCAGGACCTCATCCTGGTCCGATGGAGAAAGCTCGGAGAATTTCTTGCCGCCGTACTTCTCGCCGCAATGCTCCCCGATCGCCTTTATGGCGGCTCGGTAGAGCGGCGCCGGCGCCAGTCGCGACTGGAAGCCCTGGCTGTCCTCGCCCTTTTCCCAAGGACCCTGCATGTACCAGGATTGGGCGCGGCCGAAGGGGCCGGCCAACTGGTCGTCGAGGAAGTGGGCGACACCCGCCTCGGTCGCGCTCGGCCATTCGTCCTTGGGGATCAGACGATCGACCGCGGCTTCGATGAAGGTCCTCTCCTCCGGCGTGAAGAATTTCGCCGGCGCAGGACTTGCTTGCTCCGGGGGCAAAGCGGCGTCCGGCGTCCAGGGCTCGGCGCCCTTGTATTCCCTGGCCAGGCTTGGGAGGACGGCCTGGGCGGTGGAACCTGCTGCGAGGGTTACGGTGAGAAAGCTGCGGCGGCTAAGCGATTTCTTGTTCATTTCAAGGCCCTTCGAAAAGGGACCTAGCGCACCCCACCTTCCGGGCAAGGGAAATTCCGGCTATTTGACGAAAACAGCCCCGCAATACCCGTCACGCCGCGGATTTCTTCTTTGCCGGCCGCTTGGCGCCACCGCTTTCGCTGGCGAGGCTTTTCTTCAGCACGTCCATCAGATCGACGACGTTCTCCTTGGGTCTGGGCGCTGCCTTGGGAAGTTTCCTGCCCTTGCGCTTGGCGTCGATCATCGCGATCAGCGCTTCCTCGTAGGTGTCCTCGAATTTGCCCGGATCGAAGCTCGTCTTCTTCTTGTCTATGATCATCGACGCGATCTCGGCCATGTCCTTGTCGACCTTCCTCTTCTTCAGGCCTTCGAAGGCTGAGGACGCGGCAACGACTTCGTTGTGGTTGCGCAGCGTCGTCATCAGCATGCCCTTCGCCTTCGGCTCGATGAGGACGTGGTGCGTGCGCTGATAGAGAACGATGCAGGCCATCGCGGACATTTTCTTGCGGGAAAGGGCTTCGCGGATGACCGCGAATGCCTCGGCCGACGCAGCGTCGGCGGGCACCATGTAGTAGGGCTTCTCGAGATAGACAGGATCGACGGCGGACTTCTCCACAAAGCCGTCGATATCCAGCGTGTGCTCCGTCTGCAGCTTCAGCGCCTTGATCTCGTCGGGCTCGAGGAGGAGAAACTCGCCCTTGTCGGTTTCGTAGCCCTTGACCTGGTCCTCCGCCTCGACGGTCTTGCCGGTGCCTTCATCGAGGTAGGCGCTCTTCACCGGCAGCCGGTCCTTCCGGTTGAGGATGCGGAAATGGATTTTTTCAGCTTCCGTCGTGGCTCCCACGAGCTTGACGCCGCAACTGACCGCGCCCAGCTTCAGGAAGCCTTTCCAGATTGCTCGAGGGGCGGTGGCCATGCGTCTGCTCCGGCGGTTATGGATTGCACTCGAACGGAAAGGCCGGCGAATCGTTCCGCCACGACATCGGCAAAGACTTGCGGACGGCCTCATCCCACCAATCCCAGGCGGCTCATTCAGCCGCGGCTAAGGCGTGCATCCGCCCGGAGGCGATGTCACTTCCCCGAAAGATGGAATGCCCTCGGCTGCGAATTCCGTGGACGAAAGGCCGGGCGCAGAATAGCGTAAGGCTCGTTCACCGACACTCGCCCGTGACAGTCGTGGAAAAGAGCCTCCTCAAATATATATGGATGCACACCAAGGGCCTGCAGGCATGGATCTTCGTCGTCATTCTCGTATCCATGCCGCTTTACTTCTATTCACTCGACCTTCCCAAGCAGATCATCAACGGACCCATCCAGGGAAAGGGTTTTCAATCTCCAGGCGACACGCATACGTTCCTGCGCATCGTGCTGCCCTTTTCCGAGACGCTGGCCGGGCATCCCCTCGTTCTCTTTCCGGGCTTCAGCCTGACGCGTCTTCCGCTGCTTCTGGTGCTGTGTTTCGTCCTGACGGCGCTTTTGATCCTCAACGGCTGGTTCAAGCTCTACATCAACACCTACAAGGGCATTACGGGCGAAAGGGTCCTGCGTCGCATCCGCTACGAGATGATCGACCGCGTCCTGCGGTTCCCGGTTCCCTATGCCCGGCAGGCAAAGCCGTCTGAGATAGCCGGCATCATCAAGGACGAGGTCGACCCGCTTTCGGACTTCATCGGCGATTCCTATTCGGCGCCGCTCTTCCTGGCCGGCCAGGCGATCACCGCGCTCATCTTCCTCTTCCTGCAGAGTTACTTTTTCGGGATTCTCACCCTTGCCGTCATCGGGGTGCAGGTCTGGGTCGTTCCGCGACTGCGTAGGCGGCTGCTCATCCTCGGCAGGGACAGGCAAATGACGGCGCGCGCAATGGCGGGCCGTATCGGTGAAATGCTGCAAGGCATCGACGACATCCACCTCAACGATACGTCGAATTACGTCCGGGCCGATTTCTCCCAAAGGCTCGGCAGCATTTTCTTCATCCGCCTGGAGCTCTTCAAACGAAAGTTCTCCGTCAAGTTCCTGAACAATTTGCTGATGCAGCTCCTGTCTGTGCTCTTCTACCTGATCGGCGGCTATTTCGTCGTCACCGGCAGGCTCGACCTGGGCAGCCTGGTCGCCTCGATCGCGGCCTACAAGGACCTTCCAACCCCCGTCAAAGGATTGATCGACTGGGACCAGCAGCGCCTGATGGCGCAGATCCGCTATGCCCATGCGATCGAGGTCTTCAACCGTGACGACCTGATGCCGACCCAGTTGCAGGCGGTCGACAGCAAATGGAAGCGGATCGAAAAAGGCTTCGAATTCCGCAATGTCGGCTACTATGAGCCGGGAGCGGCGGCACGACTGGAATCGTTCACCGCGCAGGTCGCGGCGGACGAAAGGGTAGCCGTCATTGCCGACCCCCCGGAAACCGGGGTCCGGCTGCTCGAAATCCTGGCCCGTCTGGCCGGCCCGACCAGCGGCCGTATCCTGCTCGACGGCGCCGACATGCAGGATCTTCCCGAGGCGATCACTGGACAGACGATCGGCTATGCCGACAGCACCGCGTACCTCCCGGTCGGGACGGTGAGGGAACTGCTCGTGGACGTGCTGCGCAACCAGCCGGCGGCGGAAGCTCGGGACGCGGCCTCCCCCCGCACGGCCGCGGCGCAGCTGTTGCTGCTCGAGGCGCGACGCTCCGGCAATTCCGAGTTCGACCCCTCCGCGGAATGGACCAATCACAAAGGAATTTCGGGGCGGAACGGAACGGACCTGTCGAGCCACATGCAGTCAGTGATGCGGATGGCCGGACTCGGTGGCGAGATTCGCGATATCGGGCTTTCCAGCCACCTGGATGTCAATTCCCTCGACAGGATCCAGCCCTTGATCGGCCAGGCCCGCTCCCTGTTGCGCGAGAAGCTGACGGCCGCCGGGCTCGACAACCTGGTCGAGCAATTCCACTACGCACGCTACAACATGCAAGCGTCCGTCGCCGAGAATATCCTGTTCGGTATGCCGACCGATCCGGCCTTCGCGGCGCAGGAGCTGGCGCGCAACCCCGTCATCAAGGAACTGCTGCGCGAAACCGCCCTGCGGGAACCGCTGCTCGCGTTGGGCATCGACATCGCGAAAACCTTCACCGAGATGTTCGGCGATCTTCCCTCGACGAGCGTCCTGTTCGGGCAAGCGGCGGCACCGACGCCGGAACAGGTGCAAAAATTCCGGACCATTCTCGGCCTCATGGAGCGGGAAGGGGAGGCGATCCCCGCCGATGACGAGGACACCCTCATTACCCTGTCCATGGACTATATCGAGCCGCGCGACCGCTTCGGCCTTCTCCGGGACGAAATCAAGGAGAAGGTGCTGGAGGCGCGACGGCAGCTTCGCGAAATGCTCGAGAGCCAGCCGGAAAAAAAGGTCAGCTTCAACGATTTCGATGTATACAATCCGTCGCTGACGATCGCGGACAACATCCTCTTCGGCAGGATTGAAACCAATCTGGTCGGCGGGCGGGCCCGCATCATGGCGGCGGTCGCGGCGGTGCTGGAGGAAATGGATATTTCTTCCCTGCCCTTCGAGGCCGGCCTCGCTTTCAATGTCGGTTCGGGCGGTCGCGGTCTGTCGGAGGCCCAGCGGCAGAAATTCCGGCTGGCGCGCGCATTGATGAAGAAGCCCGATTTTCTTGTGCTCAACCGGCCGGTGGCGTCCTTGTCTGCCCAGGAGCAGCGGGCGATACTCGAGGCGTTGCTCTCCGAAGCCGAAAGCTCGACGGGCGCGAAGCCGGGAATCCTCTGCGTGCCGGCCGATCCCGCGCACGCCGCCCTGTTCGACCGGATCCTGATGTTGCGGCATGGCCGCATGGTTGCGGACGCGGCGCCAGGCCCGCTGGCGGAGGCGCAACCCGATTTCGCAAGACTGGTAAAAGCCTGATGGAGCATTCGATGTTTCCCAGCAGTCGTTCGTGGGGTGCACGATGACATCGCTCGACCAGGAGGTGGCGCTTCTGCGCGGCGTGCCGTTTCTCTCTTCGATCGAGGCGGGAAAGCTCAAGCTGCTTGCCTATTCCTCCATAAAGCTTGGCTTCGAGGACGGCGAGATCGTGTTCCGTCAAGGCGCCACGGATGGCGACGCCTATTTCATCCTGGAAGGATCGGTCGATGTGCTGACGGAGCGGAACGGGCGCGAGGTGAGGGTGGCGCAACTTCCGCAATACGCGCTGTTCGGCGAGATCTCCGCCCTTTGCGATATTCCCCGGACGGCGACGGTGCGGGCGCGAGGCCATCTGGTCGCGCTTCGGATACCCAAGGAAAGCTTCGTCGAGCTGATCAGCAGTTCCTCCGGCGCGGCCTTGCAGGTGATACGGGTCCTGGCGAGGCGCGTCGCCGACACGACGAGCGACCTCGCCGCCGCGCTGGACGCGCGTGGTTCGAATTGAATGCCGCGGCTGCGTTGCCGGTGCGCCGAAGGCTGACCCACGAGCCGGGCGCGTATGATGACAGTGAAGCCTTGCAGGTGTAATCTTGTCGTGGGGCCTGTTCGTCCGGCGCGGAGACTGCGATGAGCGAAGCGGCAGACCTGATCGGCATCCTGCGCAAATCGGTGGATGGAGAGGTGGCCGATGCCATTGAGCGGCTCATCAGCGACGCACCGGATCGCCAGCTTTGCCGCATCAACGTACTGACGTTCGCGAAACGTAACGGATTCGACGAGGAACAGGCCATCTCCGCCTTCCTCCATGCGTCATCGATCGGCCTGTTCGACATTTCGTGGAACGTACTTTGCCCCGGATGCGGCGGCGTGCTCGATACCAACGCGACGCTGAAGACGTTGCAGAAAGAAAGCTATTTCTGCGCGCTTTGCTCCGAGAACTACGAGCCGACGCTCGACGAGATCGTGGAGGTCACATTCACCGTCCGCTCACGCATCCGCAGGATCGGCGCCCACGACCCCGACGAACTGTCGCCCTCGGAATATTTCCGGCAAATCTATTGCGGCTCCGGCATCGAGTTGCCGGAAGAGGACTACGCCGCGGTATTCGACGAATTCATGATCGACGCTATGGAATTGCCTCCCGGCGATAAGGCGATCCTCTCCACCCAGTTCCCCGAGGGCTCCATTGTCATCTTCGAGCCGGTCACGCATGCGGTTCAGTTTTTGACCGTGAGCGGCGAACCCACCCGCGAGCGACAGAACCTGACGATCGTGATCGACCGGGAGCACCTGCACAGCCAGACGATGGAGGTACGACCCGGACCATTCAGGATCGCCTTCGAGAACAGGACGGACGGCCGCGCCCTGCCGTCCGTCTGCATCGTCGGCGACGCGTTGCACCGCATGCTCGGGACGCGCCGGCCCTTTCTCACGGCCAAGCGGCTGTTGACCAACCAGACGTTCCGCGACCTGCATCGAACCGACACGCTGGAGGTCGACCAGCGCCTGAAAATCACCAGCCTCACCTTCCTTTTCATCGATCTCCGCGGCTCGACGGAACTCTACGAGCGGGTCGGTGACCTGGCCGCCTTCGATCTGGTGCGTGCCCACTTCCGCGCGCTGAACGATATCGTCGCCTCCGAAGCCGGCGCGGTCGTGAAGACGATCGGCGACGCGGTCATGGCCACGTTTCCGACGCCCGACCGTGGGGTGGCGGCGGCGCTCAGGATGCGCGAGGCGATGCGCGACCTCAACAACGCGCGAGGCAGCGAGGACCTGCTGCTGAAGATCGGCATCCACGAGGGTCCGTGCATCGCCGTCTCCATGAACGAGCGGCAGGACTATTTCGGGCAAACCGTCAATATCGCGTCCCGCGTCCAGGGACTTGCGACATCGCAGTCCATCTTCGCCACGAACGCCGTGGTCGGCGATGCGCGGGCCGCGGAGATACTGGACGCGGCAAGGCTCAAGCCCGTGCCGACCGGGGCGATGTTGCGCGGTGTGGCCAACGAAATGTCGCTCTACATCATTCCATGAAAGACTCTACTTGTGGTGGCGTCGATGGATTTCGGCTGCGTCGCGGTCACAGCGCCGCGTCGGCCGTCTCGAGGACCTGGACCAACTGCGGTTCGTCGACGAGGGAGA
>JBQCFA010000487.1:0-20828 GCA_051959695.1 Rhizobiaceae bacterium | reverse complement strand
CATGGTTCACGCGGTCCCAGGCAACCATTGGCTCGTTCTCCAGATTCTGTTTGCGACGACCCCGAAACAGTCCGCCCGATGGCTTAATGTAGGCGCAAGCGCCCGGTCATGGCAAAGAGGGATCGCCGGGCGAATTCGCGCGTTCAAGTGGAGACGATCAATGCCCGTGGAGAATGACGATACGGAGAGGAGGAGCGACACGATGAGCGAGGACCAGGAAGCCTCCCGGCTGATCGACGCGAAGATAGAGCAGATCGGCGACTGGCGCGGCGAGATGCTGGCGCGCCTGCGCGCCCTCATCAAGGAGGCCGATCCAGAGGTGGTCGAGGCCGTAAAATGGCGCAAGCCGTCCAACCCGTCGGGCGTTGCCGTGTGGGAACATGACGGCATCATCTGCACCGGCGAGACCTACAAGGGCAAGGTGAAGCTTACCTTCGCCAGGGGCGCTTCGCTTGCCGATCCATCCGGCCTGCTCAACGGAAGCCTGAACGGCAATGTCACGCGCGCCATAGATATCATCGAGCAAGGCAAGATCGACGAAAGGGCCTTCAAGGCGCTCATCCGCGCCGCCGTCGAGGCCAATGTTTCGGCGCGGAAGAAATAAAGCGATCGAAAAAGAGGCGGAAAGTTCGGGGGCGCGCCGGTCACCCCACCCGTCTCGCTTCGCTCGGTGCCCTCCCCTAAAGGGGAGGGAAAGCGCCGTCCCGTCGGGTCCCTTCCCCTTTTCAAGCGGAGTGGCCCGATAGGCCCGGACGGGTCATCCAATTGCAACGATATGAAGGATCGTTCGGCCGTCCTCTCAGCCGCCGGCTGCCGCTTCGATGAAGGATTTTGCCTCGGCGCTCGCCCAGGCCGCCGGCCCGTTCATGTGGGTGAGCATGCAGCCGTCCTTGTCGATCATCAGCGTCACAGGCAGGCCCAGGGCCAGGCCGCGGTCCTTCAGATCGTTGAAGAGCGCCATCGAATGTTCGCTGTAGTAGGTCAGCGTCGAGGCTCCGGTCTCCGACAGGAATTTCCTCGGCTTGTCGTCGCCGCCGGTATCGGCGTTGACCGCGACGACCTGGAAGGCGGGCCCGCCTTTCTCCTTCTGCAGGGCGTCGAGTTCGGGCATCTCAGCCCGGCAGGGCGCGCACCAGGTCGCCCAGAGGTTGAGAAGCACGGTCCTGCCCTTGAAATCGGCGATCTTGAGCGGCTTGCCGTCCGGACCGTCGAAGGAAAGGGAGGCGAGGTTCATCGGCGCGCCCGAGGCCGACATCGCGGCGACGGAACCTGTCGCGGCCGCGGCGAGCTTCGCGGCTTCGCCCTTCTTGGCCGCGCAACCGTCCGGCGCACCGCTGGCGGTCTCCTGCGGATTGTTGCCAGAAGGCCGCCCGGTCACGTATAGGGCAAGGCCGGCCGCGACGACGCCGAGCGCGATGGCGATCGCCGCGACGCGCGTCGCCGGCCGGGATTTGGTTCCATCCGACATTCATCGATCTCCTTTGCCCGGTAAACATGATGAGCGAGAAAAAGGCCAGCAACCAGATGTGGGGCGGACGATTTGCCTCGGGACCCTCGGCGGTGATGGAGGCGATCAACGCCTCGATCGGCTTCGACAGGAAGCTCTATGCCCAGGACATAAGGGGCTCGCTCGCGCATGCCCGGATGCTGGCTAAGGCAGGTATCCTGTCGGAGGAGGATAGCAAGAAGATCGCGCACGGGCTGAACACGATCCTGTCAAAGATCGAGGCCGGAACCTTCGAGTTCTCGCAAAGGCTCGAGGACATCCACATGAATGTCGAGGCGCGGCTCACCGAACTCGTGGGACCCGCGGCAGGGAGGCTGCACACGGCGCGTTCGCGCAACGACCAGGTCGCGGTCGACTTCCGCCTCTGGGTCAAGGAGGAGACGCAGCGGGTTGCTGTGGCCCTCGAGGCATTGATCGGCGCATTGCTCGATCGGGCCGAAGAGCACGCCGCGACTGTCATGCCGGGCTTCACCCACCTGCAGCCGGCGCAGCCGGTAACCTTCGGCCATCACCTGATGGCCTATGTCGAGATGTTCGGCCGCGACCTGTGGCGGGCGCACGATGCGCTTGTGCGCATGGACGAGAGCCCGCTCGGCGCCGCCGCGCTCGCCGGCACCGGCTTTCCGATCGACCGGCGGATGACGGCGGAGGCGCTCGGCTTCCGCGAGCCGACACGCAACTCCATCGATTCGGTATCGGACCGCGATTTCGCGCTGGAGTTCCTGGCGCTGGCCTCGATCACCGGCACGCATCTGTCGCGCATGGCGGAGGAGATCGTCATCTGGTCGACGCCGCAATTCGGCTTCGTGAGGCTGTCGGATTCCTTCTCGACCGGCTCTTCCATCATGCCGCAGAAGAAGAACCCCGACGCGGCCGAGCTGGTACGCGCCAAGACAGGCCGCCTGAACGGCCATCTGGTGGCGCTGCTCACCGTGATGAAGGGGCTGCCGCTCACTTATTCGAAGGACATGCAGGAGGACAAGGAAGCAGTCTTCGACGCGGCCGAGACGCTCGACCTCATGCTGGCCGCGATGACCGGCATGATCGGCGATCTCGCCGTCAACGCCGCCGCCATGAAAAAGGCCGCTGGCGCCGGGTATTCGACGGCGACCGACCTGGCCGACTGGCTGGTGCGCGAGGCGGGCCTGCCGTTCCGTGAGGCGCACCACGTCACCGGCCGCGCGGTGGCGCTTGCCGAGGAGCGGAAATGCGGGCTGGAGAAGCTGCCTCTCGAGGCGCTCCAGGCGATCCATCCCGCCATCACCGACGGGGTCCATTCGGTGCTGTCGGTGCAGAATTCGGTAAAGAGCCGCACTTCCTTCGGCGGGACTGCCCCTACCGAGGTACGCAGGCAGATACGCTATTGGCGGAAGAGACTGAAACAGGGTGCACGGCCGAAGAATCTTCGCTAAAACGCGCGGACCGAACTCGCGAACGGACAGGCCCATGGACTGGCGCAGGCTGACGGCTCTTCTCGCACTTCTGGGCGCCATCGCGCTTGTGGCGACCGCCTGCGGGCGGCGTCCGTCCGACCTCGAGACGCCCTATGAGGCGTCGGTCGAGGCGCGCAAGGAGGCGCAGGACCAGAAGAAGACGCCGCTGCCGCCCGAGCCGCAGAAACCGGAGAAGGACAAGCGCTTCTTCCTCGACGGCCTGATCGACTGATTTTCCTGACGGGGTTCCAGTGAACCATTTCCACTATCGTGACGGCGTGCTGCACGCCGAGGACGTGCCGGTGCCGGCGATCGCGGGATCCGTCGGCACGCCCCTCTACTGCTATTCCACCGCCACGCTCGTGCGCCACTACACCGTCTTCGCCGACGCCTTCGCCGGCATGGACGCGCTGGTCTGCTATGCCATGAAGGCAAATTCCAACCAGGCCGTGATCAAGACGCTGGCCAGACTCGGCGCCGGCGCCGACGTGGTTTCGGAAGGCGAACTGCGCCGCGCGCTGGCCGCTTCGATCCCGCCCGGAAAGATCGTCTTCTCGGGCGTCGGCAAGACCGCGCGCGAAATGGATTTCGCGCTCGCCGCCGGCATCCATTGCTTCAACGTCGAATCGGAGCCGGAACTCGACCTCCTGTCGGCGCGTGCCGTGGCGGCGGGCCGGACTGCCCCGATCTCGCTCAGGATCAATCCGGACGTCGATGCGAAGACGCATCGCAAGATCGCCACCGGCAAGGCCGAGAACAAGTTCGGCATCCCGCTCCAGCACGCGCGCGACATCTACCGCCGCGCCGCCGCCTTGCCCGGCATCGAGGTCGCCGGCGTCGACATGCATATCGGGAGCCAGATCACCGAATTGCAGCCCTTCGACGATGCCTTCAAGCTGCTGGCCGAACTGGCCGAGGCGCTCAAGGCGGACGGCCACGACATCCGCCACGTCGACGTCGGTGGCGGGCTCGGGATCCCCTACCGCGCCGACAACAATCCGCCGCCGCTCCCCGATGCGTATGCGGCGATCGTGCGCAAGCGCATCGCACCGCTCGGGCTGAAGGTTATGTTCGAGCCCGGACGGCTGCTCGTCGGCAATGCCGGGATCCTCGTCGCCGAAGTCATCTACATGAAGCATGGTGACGCCAAGAATTTCGTCATCGTCGACGCAGCCATGAACGATCTCGTGCGGCCGACGCTCTACGATGCCTGGCACGACATCCGTCCGGTCGTCGAGCCGGCGCCGGACGGCTAGCATCTCGTGGCCGACGTGGTTGGGCCGGTCTGCGAGACTGGGGACTACCTCGCGCTCGGCCGTGACCTGCCGGCGCTCAAGGCGGGCGACCTGATCGCGATCGGGTCGGCGGGCGCATATGGCGCCGTGCAGGCCGGAACCTACAATACGCGGCTACTGGTCCCCGAAGTGCTCGTCGATGGCGACCGCTTCCATGTGGTGCGACCGCGCGGCAGCTACGAAGAATTGATAGGGCTCGATTCGCTTCCGGACTGGCTGTGAGGCCCGAAACTCGTGAGGCCTGACGGATTTCCCGAACAATCCCGCGGCGCCTGCGCGCTTTCACGATTTCGTGGCGCCGCCTCGCCTTTGCCAGGATTGCTGCTATCCTAATATGCGCGATTTGCGCATGAGGTGACAGGTCCCGACATATCGACCTGGAAAGGATCGATGGCCGACACGCCCGCCGCAACCGAGTTTCATACAGGCATTTTCGCGCGGCTGACCCGGACGCGCTGGACGACTCGCGCTGTCATGCTGGTCGAGCGAGGCTGGCCGCTCGTCCTGCCGATCCTGATGGTCGTCGGGCTTTATCTCAGCGCTTCCTGGTTCGGCGTATTCCGCATCGCGCCCGACTGGCTGAGGATCGCGCTGGCTGTGCTGTTCGGGCTGGCGGCGCTCGCAGCGCTGTGGCCGCTGCGCGCCTTCGCCATGCCCACCGAGGCTGAGATCGACCGGCGCATCGAGCGGGCGAACCGGCTCGAGCACACTCCCGTGCTCGTCCAGACCGACCGGCCGGGCGGCAATCCGGACGATTTTTCGGTGGCGCTGTGGCGCGAGCACCAGCGCCGGATGGCGGAAAAGCTCGCCAGTATTTCCACGGATGCGCCGCGACCGAATATGCCCGAACGCGATCCTTGGGCTGTGCGCGCGGCGGTGGCGCTGGTCTTCGTCGTCGCGCTCGCCTTCTCCTCGAGCCCATACGGTGGCAGCGTCCTCGATGCCTTCCGCGCCGCTTCGGCGCGCGAGACGGTACCGCCGAGGATCGACGCCTGGGTGACACCGCCATCCTACACCGGCCGGGCGCCGATCTTCCTCACCAGCGGAGGCGAGGCCGGAACCGGCGACGACGGGACCGCCGACGGCGCCGTATCGCATTTCAAGGTGCCGGAGAACAGTCAACTTGCGCTGCGCGTTACCGGCGGCAGCGGCAAGGAGACGCTCGATTTCGTCGATCCGGAAGGCAAGACCCGCGATATTCCAGCCAAGAAGGCGGATGAGGAAGGCAGCGCAAAGCCCGCCGATTCCTCCGGCTCTACTGCCGCCAAAATCTCCGAATTCGCCGCGGCGCTGACGAAGAGCGGAGCCGTCAGCCTGAAATCGAACGGCGGTGAGATGCGCCGCTGGACGTTCGACATCATTCCCGATCGTGCGCCTGTGATCAGGTTCACGGGTGAGCCGCGGCATGCGGTCAATGGCGCGTTGGAACTCGCCTATTCCATAGAGGACGACTACGGCGCGGCCTCGGCGCAAGCCGTATTCGAGCAGGCGGAGGCCCAGGCGCCGGACGCCCACCCGCTCTATGCGGCGCCCGACATGCCGCTGACGCTGCCGCGCGCCAACGCGAAGAACCATGGCGCAAAGACGACCAAGGACCTGACCGATCATCCCTGGGCCGGGACGCGAGTACGGTTGACCTTGAAGGCGAAAGACGATGCCGGCCACGAGGCGTTGAGCGAGACGAAGATATTCAACCTGCCAGAGCGGCCCTTCGCCAACCCGCTGGCGCGCGCGCTGATCGAACAGCGCCGCATCCTGGCGCTCGACGCCAACAAGAAGCGGCACGTCCTCGACATGATGGACGCGATCACGCTCAGGCCGGAGGATACGTTCACCAGCATGGCGCAGTACCTGGCGATCATGAGCGCGCGCACGCGGCTGCAGATGGCCAATACCGACGATCAGTATCGCGATGTCGTTTCCTATCTCTGGGACATCGCGCTCGGTATCGAGAACGGCAATCTGTCGGACGCTGAGAAACGGCTGCGCCAGGCCGAGCAGGCATTGCAGCAGGCGCTGAAGAACGGCGCTTCCGACGAGGAGATCCAGAAGCTCATGAAGGATCTCAGGCAAGCCATGCAGGACTATCTGCGCGAGTTCGCCGAACGCATGCGGCAGAACCCGAATCTCGCCCAGCAGGGCCCCAAAAACGGCCGCGAGATCCGGCAGGGCGACCTGCAGCGCATGCTCGACCAGATCGAGAACCTGGCCAGGTCGGGCGCGCGCGACAAGGCGCAGGAAATGCTTTCCCAGCTTCAGAACATGATGAACAACCTGCAGGCGGGCCGGCAGGGTCAACAGGGTGGCCAGCAGCAGGGCGAGATGCGCCAGCAGATGGACAAGCTCGGCGAACTCATGCAGCGCCAGCAGGAGTTGATGAACAAGACCTTCCGCATGCAGCAGGGGCAGCAGGGCGAGCGCGGAGAAGGCGAACAGGGCCAGACGGGCGAGGGCCAGGACCAGACGGGCCGGCAAGGTGAAGGCGGGCAGGAACAGGGCGAGCAGGACGGTTCGGGCGGCATGACGCCGGACGACCTTGCCCAGGCGCTGAAAAAGCTGCAGCAGGGACAAGGCCAGCTTCGCGGCGATCTCGGCCAATTGACCCGAAAACTCGACGAACTCGGCATCAAGCCTGGCCAGGGATTCGGCGATGCGGACAAGTCGATGGGCGAGGCCGGCAAGTCCCTTGGCAAGGGCGAGGGTGAGCAGGCGCTCGGCCAGCAGAGCCAGGCGCTGGAGGCGCTGCGCCGCGGCGCCAAGGACATGATGCAGCAGTTGCAGCAGGCCCAGCAAGGCGATCAGGGCGGCTCGCGCGAAGGCGGCCGGGAGCAGAACGCCGACCGCGATCCGCTTGGACGGCCACGCGCCACGACAGGCCCGGATTTCGGCGACACGGTGAAGGTCCCCGACGAGATCGACGTGCAGCGGGCGCGGCGCATCCTTGAAGCGATCCGCAAGCGGCTGGGCAATGCGCTCAGCCCAGAGGTCGAGCGCAGCTATCTGGAACGGCTGCTGGAGCTCAAATAACCGCCTTTTTCCAGACCTGAAAGGAATGCCAATGCCCGTTCTCGGCCGGGTCATCCCCATCCTGCGCATTTTCGACGTCGCCAAGGCGCTCGAGTTCTACAAGGGGTTCCTGGGCTTCGAGGTGCGCTGGGAACAACGCTACGGCGACAATTTCCCGCTCTATATGGAGGTGGCGCGCGACGGCTGCGTTCTGCATCTCTCGGAGCATCATGGCGATGCGGCCCCGGGCAGCGCGCTGCGCATCGAGGTAGAGGATATCGTTGCCTTCCACCGCGAGCTGAAGGAGAAGGACTATCGCTTCGCCAAGCCGGGGCTGGAAGAAAAGCCGTGGAAGACGCGCGAGGTCTCCGTCATCGACCCGTTCGGCAACCGGCTGCATTTCCACCAGGACATTGAGGAGAAATGAGCGAGTGAGCCCGGATCTCCCGGCACGCGACAGGGTTCATGCGCCGGCGCGGATGATCTCTTCCTCGACCTGTACCAACCGGTCCTTGCCGAAGAACATCTCGTCGCCGACGAAAAAGGTCGGTATGCCGAAGACACCGCGTTCGACGACGTTTTCGGTATTGGCGATGAGGCGATCCTTGATTCCCTGATCCTGCGTGTGTTCGAGAATGGCGCGGCCATCGAGCCCGGCGGCATCGAGCACCCTGCCGGCCACCGCCGGATCGTCCATTTTCTCTCCGTCTTCCCACATGGCGCGGAAGCATGCTTCGACATAGGGAGCAAGCGTCCCCGCTTCCTGCGCCACCACGGCGCCGCGCATCATCAGGAGCGTGTTCACCGGGAAATGAGGGTTCATGCGGAAGGCGTCGATATGGTGTCGCTGGACGAAGCGCCGGATCTCCAGCCGCTCGTAGTCGAGCTTGTTCCTGACGCCGGCGAAATGTTCGAAGGGCGAGCGGTTTCCCGTCGCCTTGAAGATGCCGCCGAGAAGGCAGGGATTGTAGGTGAAGGCGGCGCCGGTGCGCGCTTCGACAGCCGGGATCACCCGGTGCGCCAGATAGGCGTTCGGGCTGCCGAAATCGAAGATGAACTCCACCGTCTTCATGCCGATCCTACCATTTCTCGGCCCAGGGCCGCAGGTCCATCTCGTGCGTCCAGGCGCTGCGATGCTGGCGATGAAGCGCGACATAGGCGGCGGCGATAGCGTCAGGCGACAGGATGGCGTCCCGCTCGCGCAAATCGTCGACATCGGGCCGCATGCCGCGGATGAAGTTCGTGTCGATGGCGCCGTCTATGACGATATGGGCGACATGGATGTTCTTCGGGCCGAGCTCGCGCGCCATGGATTGCGCCAGCGCGCGCAGCGCGTGCTTGGCGCCGGCGAAGGCGGAAAAGCCGTCGCCGCCGCGCATGCTCGCCGTCGCTCCGGTGAACAGGATCGTTCCGCGTTCGCGCGGCAGCATGTGGCGGGCGGCTTCGCGGCCGGTGAGGAAGCCGGCGAAGGCCGCCATCTCCCAGACCTTGCGGTATACACGCGCGGTCGTCTCGACGATCGGGAAGCGGACATTGGCGCCGATATTGAAGATTGCGACCTCGATCGGGCCGATCTCGTCCTCGATCGAACCGAAGAGGGACGCCATCGCCTGCTCGTCGCGCGCGTCGACGCCGAAGGCATGGGCGATATTGCCCTCGGCGCGGATCTCGGCCGCGAGCGCTTCCAGTTTGTCCAGATGACGGGGACGGCGGACGACGCAGGCGATAAGGCCCTCGCGTGCGAAGGCCCTGGCAATGGCCGCGCCGGTATCGTCGCCGGCGCCGATCACTACGCATACGCCTTTACCGGACATTCGAATCTCCCGGGCCGCGCGCCCGGAACCGTCCTCAGGCGTCGCCCTTCACGCTACCCACAAAGGGAAGCTCGCGAAAGGCATGCGCCACGTCCATGCCGTAGCCCACGACGAAATGGTCGGGGCACTCGAAGCCGACGAAGTCGGCGTCGATATCGGCCTTGCGGCGCATGCGCTTGTCGAGCAGCACGGCAATGTGGACGCTTGCCGCGCCACGCGACAGCATCAGGTCGCGCGTGTATTTCAGCGTATTGCCGGATTCTAGGATATCGTCGATCAGGAGGATGTCGCGGCCGGCGACATCGTTGTCGATGTCGCGCAGCACCCTGATCTGCCCGGCCGTGGTGCCGGCACCGTAGCTGGAGATGAAGATGAATTCGACTTCCGGCGATATTCCGGCGTCGTGCATGGCGCGGATCAGGTCTGCGGCGAAGATGAAGGAGCCCTTCAGGATCGAGATCACCAGGAGATTGTCGTAGTCGCGTGCGGCGATTTCCTTCGCCAGCTCGAGGTTGCGGCGCGCTATGGCGGAGGCGCTGAAAAGGACCTCGATATCCTTGCCGCGAACGACTGGCATGCGCTGAACTTTCTATCGGTCGAACGATACGGAGACGGACGTAGCTCCGTCTCTAGGCAGCTCGAGGCGGCTGGAAAAGTCGAAGGTCTCGCCTGCGGCGACCTGCCGGTCCCTTGTCCCCAGGAAAAAGCGCGTGGTCCTGCCTTTATCGCCCTCGACGTTGATCGAGAGCGGCGGCACCTCGATCGTCCGCCCCGTCTCGTTGGTGGCGCTTCCATCGACGAAAAGGATCGAGTGGCCGTCGATCTTCTCGATCCGCGTATGTACCGAGGCGATCCGCAAGGTCGGCGCTTGCCGGAGGAAGGCGGGGAGATGAACCTGCGGCAGGAGGGTATGGCCGCCGGAAACCCAGAAGGCGGCGGCGGCGAGGCAGAGGCCGAATGTCCAGAAGACCGGTCCGCCGGGCCGGCGTATATCGACGGGCATGTCCGGCCGCTTCAGGACGCCAAGGCCGGAAATCGCGGCCGCGGCGCTGTCGATGCCGGGCGCGACGAAGCCTGGGGCCCGGAGGGGCCTTGCCGCATCTGGCGTTACGGTCTCGAATTCGGCGTCGACCACATCGGCGCCCGGGCGAACGACGGAGGCGGCGGCCGGCGCGGCCCTGTCCGCCATGATTTCGCCCGAAACCGGGCGCGCCTTCGGAACATCGTTCATGCGGGACGGCCGTTTTCCGTGCATTTAAGGCGACGGGTAAACCGAAATGGTTAATGCTTCGCCACTGCCGCGCCAGATGTGATCGCATGTCGTGCCGCGATTAACCGGCCGTTAACCATGCGAAACCATGGTCGGCCGGATGGTTCCCCGTAAGCGGGAGGGTTGTGAGGGCAGCGGAAGGTGTTCCGTTTCGAAAATGTCGGCTTGCGCTACGGTATGGGACCGGAGATCCTTCGGGACGTCTCCTTCCATATACCCGAGCGTTCGTTCCAGTTCCTCAGCGGTCCGTCCGGCGCGGGCAAGACCTCGCTCTTGCGCCTGCTTTTCCTCTCGCTCAAGCCAACGCGCGGCCTGATCACCGTGTTCGGCAAGGATCGATCGCGCGTCCTGCGCCGCGAACTGCCGATGCTGCGCCGGCGCATCGGCGTCGTGTTCCAGGATTTCCGCCTTCTCGACCACATGACGACCTACGAGAATGTGGCGTTGCCGTTGCGCGTGCGCGGGCGGGAGGAGGGGAGCTATCGCGGCGACGTGGTCGAGCTTTTGCGATGGGTCGGTCTGGGCGAGCGCATGCATGTCCTGCCGCCTGTCCTGTCCGGCGGCGAAAAGCAGCGCGCCGCGATCGCCCGGGCGCTGATCGAGCAGCCGGAGATCCTTCTGGCCGACGAGCCGACCGGCAATGTCGATCCGCCCCTGGCGCGCCGCCTGCTCAGGCTCTTCATCGAGCTCAACCGGCTCGGCACCGCGGTCGTCATCGCCACCCATGACGTGACGCTGATGGAGCAGGTGGACGCGCGGCGGATGATCCTCTCCGGCGGAAGGCTCGACATCTATGACTGAGGCGGCGGGTAGCGACAGTTTCGCCGACACCGGCGTGCCGCCCGAACAGGCCGCGGCAAGCCATGCGACAGGCATCGCGCGGCCGCAACAGGCGCAGCGCCCGATGGCGCCGATCGTGCCCAGCCAGAACATAGCGGGCAGGGCGCTGATCTTCGTCATCGCGATCATGACGTTCCTCTCGTGCCTGACGCTGGGCGCGGTCACGCTGGTACGTGGCGCCGCCTCCACCTGGGAAGGCCAGATCTCGCGCGAGGCTACCATCCAGATCAAGCCGGCCGAAGGGCTGGACATGGACGCAGCGCTGAAATCGGCGGAAGAGATCGCCTTGCGCTTCAAGGGCGTCACCGGCGCATCCATTGTCGATCGCGAGGCGACTGCGCGGCTGCTGGAACCATGGCTCGGCCACAACCTCGACATCGACGAACTGCCGGTCCCGCGACTTGTGGTGGTCACCATCGATACGGCGCATCCGCCGGACTTCGCGGCGATGCGCGACCTCATCAAGGCGCAGATCCCGAGCGCCGGCCTCGACGACCATCGCAACTGGGTCGACCGCCTGATCGCCATGGCGCACATGACGGTGACGATCGGGATCGCCGTGCTGGCGCTCATGCTGTCGGCGACCGTGCTCTCTATCGTCTTCGCCACGCGCGGCGCGATGGCCGGCAACGGCCACATCATCGAGGTGCTGCATTTCGTCGGCGCCGACGCGCGCTTCATCGCCTCCGAATTCCGGGGGCATTTCCTACTGATGGGGTTGAAAGGCGCCGCCGCAGGAGGCATCGGCGCGATCATCGTTTTCCTGGCGTTCGCCTGGCTCTCGGCCCGCAATATGGCGACCCCGCAGGCCGACCAGGCGGCGGCGCTGTTCGGCAATTTTGCCATCGACGCGAGCGGTTATGCCGGTGTCGGACTGGTTGTCCTGCTCATCGCAGGCCTCACCGCCGCCACCTCTCATTTCACGGTCGTGCGCTACCTTGCCGATATCGAGGCGCACCAGCCGGAGCGGTAGGATGCACCATGCGGGCGATCACGATCTACGACACAAGGTAACCTATTGTGGGCGGAATGCGCCATTTCGGCTAGCTGCTGCCGTAATTGACTGTTATCGCTGATATAATGGATGCTTCGGAATCCACGGATGGAGTAGGTGACGGCCGGAGCGATGGCCGATCCGGCGAAAGCGTGCCGTCGCCGATCTGGCGCCGTGTGCGTATCACGCTCTGGGCCGGAGCGGGGGGGCTTTGCGCGTTTGCGATCGGCTTCGGCCTTTTCGCCGAGCATGTCAGTCTGCTCACCCAGCCGGGTGACATGCGTTCGGCTGACGGAATCATCGTCCTGACGGGCGGGCAATCACGTATCGGCGCTGCCCTGCAGCTGCTCAAGTCGGGCAAGGGAAAGCGGCTCCTGATCAGCGGCGTCAATCCGCATTCCGGGCGCAAGGCGTTGCGCGAGGTGACGGGCGGCGACCAGCGGCTGTTCTCCTGCTGCGTAGATCTCGATCACGAGGCGATCGACACGGTGGGTAACGCCGAGCAGAGCGCCAAATGGGTCGCGGAGCACGATTACGGCAGCGTCATCCTCGTCACCAACAACTATCATATGCCGCGCAGCCTGCTCGAGATGCACAGGCTGCTGCCGCAGGCGAGCGTCGAGCCCTATCCAGTCGTCAATTCCCGGCTCGACGACGGAAGCTGGTTGACCAAGCCGGCGGCGGTCCGGGTGCTCGCCACAGAATATGTGAAATACCTGGCCGCCCTGGCACGCAGCGTGCTGCCAGCCGATCCGCCGCGCAACGCCGAACGCGCCGTGGTCAGCGCCGCGATCGAGTAGGATTGTCGCGGTCTGCGCTGGCGGCGGACGTTTGCCTTTTTCCGAACCCGCATGTATCGAACGGCCTTTCCGTGTCCCTTCGGACGTCGTCATGATCTTCCTGCGCTCGCTGGTGTTCAATCTGGCGCTCTACGCCGTCACGATCGTCGAGATGATCGTCTTCACGCCGTTCTATTTCCTCGCCGACCGCAAGCGTGCCTGGTGGGTGCCGAAATTCTGGGCGCGCTCCAATTTGTGGCTTCAGAAGGTGCTGGCCGGTACGCGAAGCGAAGTGACGGGCCAGGAGAATCTGCCGGAGGGCGCCTACATACTGGCGCCGAAGCATCAATCCTTCTGGGATACGTTCGCGCTGGTGCCGCATATCCCCGACGCCGTCTACATCCTCAAGCGCGAGCTGACATGGATTCCGTTCTTCGGCTGGTATCTGACCAAGATGAACATGATCCCTATCGATCGCGGGAGTCCGGCGAAGGCTCTGAGGAAGGTGATCGTCGAAGCGCGAAAGCGGGTGGAGGAAGGCCGCCAGATCATCATCTATCCGGAAGGGACGCGGCGCCCCCCCGGGGCGGAACCGGCCTACAAGCACGGCATCGCCGAGATCTATTCCCGCCTCGACATCCCGGTCGTTCCCGTCGCGCATGTGGCGGGGCTTTATTGGCCGAGGAGAAAATTCGTGCGCTATCCGGGCGTGATCAAAGCGCGTTTCCTGCCGCCTATCCCGGCCGGGCTTTCCAAGGCGGAGTTCATGGCGCGGCTGATCGAGGAAACCGAGAAAGCCTGCGATGCATTACTGCTCGATGCAGCCCGCGCCGAAAATCCGCCGCCCATGCCGCCGACCGCCGTCGAGCGTCTCCGGGCCCTTCGGGCCGATGACGACGCCGTCGTGGCGCCTGCAGGCCGGAAATGAATGGCGGGTGCGGCCTAATCGCGAGAGAGTCGTGCCGCGACGCTTTCCAGCCAATGATCGCGGATGCCGAGCGCCTCGAGATGCTTCACCGTATTGAACACATATTCCTCGTTCGGACCGGCCTGGCCGACGGCGCCGTGGACGACGGAAGCGGCGTGATCGATATCCAGGTTGCCGGCATACTGCCGGTGGCTTCGATCGACGACAAAGGACAACGCCTCGACCGCGCCGCCACCTTCGAGGCGCACCTTCAGCCGGCGCTCCAGATAGACACTGGTGACCAGTTCGCGTTCGCGCAGGTAGGCCGTCACCTCCGCTTCGAGCTCGCCGGGAACACGGAAGGCGAGGCCGACACAGGAGCCGCCACGGTCGAGGCCGAGCACGAGACCCGGCCGCGTCTCGGTGCCGCGATGCACCCAGGAGTAGATGCAGAGCGAGCGGCGGAAGCCGTGAAGATGGGCGCGGCGCGTCTCGCTATGAGCGAAACCTGGCCGCCAGATCAGCGAACCGTAGCCGAAAACCCAAAAATCGCCCATATGGCCTGCCTCAGTCCGCCGACCGAGCGGCGGTTCCGCCGCGGTCACATTGTCCCGCAGCCCCTAGCGAGAGCGGACGCATGACGTCAAGTAACCGGCAGCGGCGTCGGCGACCCGCTCTTCTTTTGTGGCTTGCGCTGCTGCTGGTCGTGCTCGGCGTCGGCTACACCCTTGCCTGGATGCATCTGGCCGGCCTCGTCAGGGAACGGGTCGAGACGACGCTTGCGGCGCTGCGCCAGACCGGCGCCAGCGCCGACTGCTCCGACCGCGAGGTCCACGGCTTCCCCTTGCATTTCGTCCTGTATTGCAAATCCATCAGCTATGCCGATCCGGCAAGTGCCGCGGTTGTCGCCGTGGCCTCGATGCACGCCACGGCGGACATCTACAATCCGCAACGCGTCCGCATCGCGCTCGCCGCTCCGGCCGAGTTGCAGGTTCCCGGAACCGGACCGATCGTGGTCCACTGGCGGACGATGCACGGGGAGCTTTTCCCGCCGCTCGGGCGCGATGCGGCGATCGAAGTCAGCGGCGAGCAGTTTACCGCCGAGCAGGCGCAGTCCGAGCCGCTATTCAACGTCGCGTCCATGCATGGCTCCGTAAGAATGGCCGGCGCCGACGCCGATCTCAAGGGAAGCTTCGACGGATTGCAGTTTGGTCCCTCGCTGCCCGATCTGGGCGACCTGCCGTCGCTTTCCGGGAGCACGGACGTGGTCGTCGAGGGCGGCGCCAACCTCGCCTTCAAGGATGCCCGCAGCTTCCGCGGTAGATCGGCCGAGATCAGGAAGCTGACGCTCTCCCCGAGCGACGACGCCAGCATCACGGTCAAAGGCGCAGCTTCGGTCGATCAGGAGGGGCGGCTCGACGCCGATCTGCGGGTCCGATTGCGCAATCCGCGGGAAATCGCCGCAGCGCTCAAGCTCGCCTTCCCGGACGAGGCGAAGGACATCGACCGCGGGCTTGCGCTCATAAGCGCACTGGGCAACGATCCGATGGTGCCCGTGACCATACGCGAAGGCCGCGTCACGGTAGGCTTCTTCCCGGTCGGCCGAATTCCGCCGCTGCCCTGACGCTGGTCAACCCTTCGCCGGCGCGCCCTTTTCCGGATGCGCGAGGACCTGCCGCCCGAAATCCGGAGCATCCACTTCCTGTCCCGCCTCGATGATGGAGCGGCGGACGGCGCGCGTGCGCGTGAAGAGGTCGAACAGCTTGTCGCCGTCGCCCCAGCGGATGGCGCGCTGCAGCGAGGCGAGATCCTCGGAGAAGCGTGCCAGCATCTCCAGGATCGCATCCTTGTTATGCAGGCAAACGTCGCGCCACATGGTCGGATCCGAGGCGGCGAGACGGGTGAAGTCGCGGAAGCCGGAGGCGGAGTATTTGATGACCTCGGACTTTGTCACGGTCTGCAGGTCGTCCGCCGTGCCGACGATGTTGTAGGCGATGATGTGCGGCAGGTGCGAGACGATGGCAAGCACCATGTCGTGGTGCTCCGGGTCCATCGTGTCGACGTTGGAGCCGCAGCGGCGCCAGAATTCCGAAAGCTTCTCCAGAGCCTGCGGATTGGTGCCAGGAAGCGGCGTGAACACGCACCAGCGGTTCTCGAAGAGTTCGGCGAAGCCGGAGTCCGGTCCGGATTTCTCCGTGCCAGCGAGGGGATGGCCGGGTATGAAATGCACGTTCGCCGGCAGGCGGGGGCGCATCTGTGCGATGACGGAGCCCTTGGTCGAGCCGACATCCGTGACGATGGCGCCGGCCTTCAGCGCCGGGGCGATCGCGTCGGCCACGTCGCCAGAGGCGCCGACCGGCACCGAGACGATGACGAGATCGGCATCCCGCGCGGCGATCGCCGGGTCGGTCGAGTAGGAGTCGCCAAGCCCAAGTTCCTCGGCGCGCGCCAGCGTCCCGGCGCTGCGGGTCGAGATGGCGACATGGCCGGCAAGCCCTTCGCGGCGGATTACGCGCGCCAGCGAAGAACCGATCAGGCCGATGCCGATCAGGGCTATCCTGTCGAAATGCGGTTCAGCCATGTCAGTCTCTCAGGAATTCGCTCAAGGCGGCGACGACGCCGCGATTGGCCTCCTCGGTGCCGATGCTCATGCGCAGCGCGTTGGGAAAACCGTAGCCGGTGACGCGTCGCAGGATGTAGCCGCGCGCGGTCAGATAATCGTCGGCGGCGGCGGCCTCATGGCGGCCGTCCTCGGGGAAATGGACGAGCAGGAAATTGCCGACGCTGGGCGTTACGCGCAGGCCGAGCCGACCGAATTCGTCGGTCAGCCATGCCAGCCACTTCTCGTTATGAGCGACGCTGCGCGCGATATGTTCGCGGTCGCGCACGGAGGCGATGCCGGCCTCGATCGCCGTGGCGTTGACGTTGAACGGCCCGCGCACGCGGTTGATGGCGTCGACGATCTCGAGCGGCGCATAGATCCAGCCGAGCCGGACGCCGCCGAGGCCGAGCTTGGAGAAGGTTCGCGTCATCACGACGTTCTCGTTGCTGGCGACCAGTTCGATGCCGGCCTCGTAGTCGTTGCGGCGGACATATTCGGCATAGGCGGCGTCGAGCACCAGAAGCACGTTCGGCGACAGGCCCGCGTGCAGGCGGCGTACTTCCTGGATAGGCAGGTAGGTACCCGTCGGATTGTTGGGATTGGCGAGGAAGACGATCCTCGTACGCGGCCTCACGGCGGCGAGGATGGCGTCTACGTCGGCGCGTTCGTCGGTTTCCTTCACCGTCACTGGAATGGCGCCTGCCGCCTGAATGTATATCCGGTACACCATGAAGGCATGTTCGGTAATGATCGCCTCGTCGCCGGGGGACAGGTAGATCTGCGCCAGCAGGCCGAGGATCTCGTCCGATCCGTTCGAGCAGACGATATTCGCCGGATTGAGTCCGTGCGCTTCCCCGATCGCCTCGCGAAGCCGGCGGGCCGACCCGTCGGGGTAAATGTCCAGGTGCGCCGCGACCTCGCGCGCGGCCTCGATCGCCTTCGGCGAGGGTCCGAGCGGGTTCTCGTTCGAGGAGAGCTTGTGCACCCTGGCGACGCCGGCCGGCGCCGTGCTCTTGCCCGGCACATAGGCTTCGATATCCATGATGCCGGGTCTCGGCTGCGGGCGCTCGTGCATGTCGCATCTCGCGGGAGGAAGGTCGCCGACCGCCTCTACCAGAGCTTTTCCATTGACGCAAAGCCCGGCCGGTCCTAAATATCTGCCTATCGATCCGTGGTGATTTGGCCGGTCGGCTTGCAGCCACGTTAAACAACTCGCTAAAGGGCCGTTTGCATCGGAACCGGCTTTGCGAGGGCAAAGGCCGGTTTTTTTGTTTTTGGAGCGCATGCGATGCCGATCAAGATTCCGGACCAGCTTCCCGCCCGCGAAGTGCTCAAGCGTGAGGGCGTGGCGGTTATGGACGAAAGGACGGCGCTGCGGCAGGACATCCGCCCGCTGCATATCGGCCTCCTGAACCTGATGCCGAACAAGATCCGTACCGAGACCCAGTTCGCGCGGCTGATGGGGACGACGCCCCTCCAGGTCGAACTGACCTTGGTACGCGTCGGCAACCACAAGGCCAAGAACACGTCCGAGGAGCATCTCATCGCCTTCTACCAGACCTGGGAGGAGGTGAAGGCGCGAAAGTTCGACGGCTTCATCATCACCGGGGCGCCGATCGAGCTGTTGCCCTTCGAGGAGGTCAACTACTGGGAGGAACTGACCCGCATCCTCGACTGGACGGCGACCAACGTGCATTCCTCCTTCTTCATCTGCTGGGGGGCTATGGCGGCCGCCTGGCACTTCCACGGCATCCCGAAGCATACGCTGGAGAAAAAGGCCTTTGGCGTGTTCCGGCACCGCAACCACGCTCCGGCCTCGCCCTACCTGGCGGGATTCTCGGACGATTTCTCGATTCCCGTCTCGCGCTGGACGGAGGTGCGCGCCGCCGACATTCCTGCCTCTTCACAGCTTGAGCTGCTCATGGAATCGGACGTGACCGGCCCTTGTCTCGTCACCGAGCCGACCGGCAAGCGCCTCTACATGTTCAACCACATCGAGTACGATTCCACCTCGCTCAAGGAAGAGTACGACCGCGACGTGGCCGCCGGCGTGTCGATCGGGGTGCCGCATGAATATTTTCCCGCCGACGATCCGCAGCGCCAGCCGCTCAATCGGTGGCGCTCGCATGCTCATCTGCTTTTCGGCAACTGGATCAACCAGGTCTACCAGACGACGCCCTACGAAATGGAGAAGATCGGCAATGCCGACCACAAGGTGCGGCCGCTGGTGGCGTGAGCCGGGCTTTCAAGCCAGCACATCCGTCGCCCTGTGTGGCTCCGCTACGCGGTCGACGAGGATCACGTCCGAACGCGAATTGTCCGTGCGCAGGGCGATGATGGCGCGGTAGGCGGGCGAGGCATACCAGGCCCGAGCCCTTTCCCTGTCAGGGAATTCTATGACGATCAGATGGCCTGGCCATGCGCCTTCAATGAGGTCAAGGTCGCCGCCATGGACAAGGAAGCGGCCGTCGAATGGTGCCAGCGTCGCATCGATGCGATGCAGGTATTCGACGATCGCTGGCCCCATCGTGACCTGGCGCATGTGGGCGACCGCGTAAGCAACCATTGGGAACTCCTTCCGAACCGTGCTTGTCCGGATGAAGCTGCCATCATCCCGTAACGGGATCGATTACGTCGCAGGTAAGTGGGCAGGTAACGGGAAAGCCGGCCTCAGAGAGGGAAAGCAGCCGCCTCGAACGTCATGGCGCAAAGCGGAGAGCTGACGGCCGCCGCCATCGTCAACATGCGGTCGCGGGCCATCTCCTCGCTTGCTGCGCGCAGCGTCGCGATGCAACGCTCGTACTGGCTGGCCATTACAAGGCGCAAATCCTCATCCGTCTCGATCTCGTGGACGAAGGCGTCGGCCTCGCGGACAGCGAGATTGTGGGCGCGGATCACGGCCTCGGATTCGGCCGCGCCGAAAACAACATGGATCGACTTCATCCCGCGCTCCTTTCCGCTACCGACAGGGGGAGGGCGCCCAGCCTGCCTTCAGGTGCGAACGTTACGCTAGGGAAGAATCATGTCACCGATGCGACGAAAGTGGAACGATCCGATGTCATTTCGGTTAATTTAGCGCTACGCTCCGACCGGTTCGTCAAGGGCGGGAAACTTTCAGCCTGCCTTCGCCGCCTCGGCCTTCTTCCGCGCCTTCTCCGGCGGTGCGGGGACGCGCATCGGCTTCAGCGAACGTCCGCCCGCGTCCTTCGTCAGATGCAGCGTGCGCGAGAAAAAGCGGTCTGCCACGTCGGCGCGGCCAATATAGACGATCGTGGCTTCCCTCAGGCGCTTCGTCAGCACCAAAGCCGCACGCTTGCGCGCGTCGCCCTCCAGCATGTCCAGCGCCTCGTCGATGACGACCCAGTCGGGCTTTTGCAGGTCGAGCCGGGCGAAGGCGAGCTGATGCTGCTCCTCGTCGCTCAGTTCGCGCTCCCAGCGGGATTCGCGGTCGAGCGAGCCCGCGAGCCGTTCGAGGCCGGCTCGCTTGAGCGCGCCGGCCAGTTCGTCGTCTTCGAAGGACTTTTCACCGAGCGGATAGGAAATGGCCTGGCGCAGCGTGCCCGGCGGGAAATAGGGCGTACGGGGGACAAAGGTCACAGTCTCGTTCTCCGGCATGCCGATATGGCCGCTGCCCCAGGGCCAGAGGCCCGCCATGGCACGGAAGAAAAGTGTCTTGCCGGTGCCCGGATCACCGGTGACCAGGACCTTCTTGCCCGCCGGGATCCTGACCCGCTTTTCCTTCAGGCTCGTGCAGCCGCTCGGCGAAGCGATCTCCACGTTCTCAAGCACGATCTCGTCCCTGGCCGTGTGCCTGAAGTCGATCTCCTCCTCTACTGCATGAAGCTCGTCCGTTTTCGTCAGGGCGATGCGGAAGGCCGCAATGCGAAGCAGCGTGGCGCGCCAGTCGGTGATGGTCTCGATGTTGGCGACGAACCAGCGCAGCGAGGAATGGACCTGGTTGAAGGCGCCGACCGCCATCATCAGCCCGCCGAACGTCATGTCGCCGGCGAAATAGACGGGCGCGGCGATGATGATCGGCGCGACGATCGTCACCCAGCCATAGGCGTCGGTGACCCATGACAGACGAATATTGGCGGTGACGAGCTTGCGCAGGATGGCGATGAGCGAGGCGAGGTCGCGCTGCAGCCGCCGCTCTTCGTCGGCCTGCCCGCCGGCGAGCGAGATCGCATCGACGCGTTCGTTGACGCGCACCAGCGAGTAGCGCAAATCTGCCTCGCGAGCGTACCGTTCGCCGTTCAGGCCGATCAGCGGCCGCCCGACCAGCCAGCTCAGCCACGACGCCGAAGCCGCGTAGAGTATGGCGGCCCAGACCATGTAGCCGGGTATCTGGAAATTGTGGCCGGAAACGTGGAAGGTGAAC
>JBQCFA010000486.1:0-6778 GCA_051959695.1 Rhizobiaceae bacterium | reverse complement strand
GAAACGACGACCATGCCGTGCGCCGCGAGCTTCGAGCCGTCATAGAGCCCCTCGCTGCTGGCGCCCCAGATGAGCGAGCCGCCGTGGATCCAGACGAAAACCGGTGCGTCACGCGCGTCCTCGGGGGCCCAGATGTTCAGCGACAGGCAATCCTCGCCCATCGCTGCCAGCGGTTCGGCGTAGATGCTCTCGGGATTGCGGCGGGGCTGGACGCAGGCCGGCCCGAAATCAGCGGCCTCGCGTATGTCTTCCCACGATGTAACCGGGACGGGGGGCTTCCAGCGCGCCGGCCCCACCGGCGGCAACGCGTAGGGGATGCCCTTGAATACATGAAGGCCGCCGCGCGCCGTCCCCCTCACGGGCCCGACGGCTGTCGTCGCGACGGGACGAACGTCGGGATCGTGGACGCCGCCTGCGGCCATTGTCGTTCTCCTCCTCAACCATTTGTCCCGCCAGTGTCGCCGGCACGAAAGATCAATCGGTCACAAGGAACGACGAGTCAATATTCACTAACATGCGGGTGAATTACGCCTGGCGAACCAAAGGCGACTGCGCGGGTGGGTCGAGCGGGCTCAAGAGGTCGGTGATACGACAGGGGCGCCATGCGACATCGCGGGGAATAGGCGCCCCAGCGACAGGCCCTCTTGCAAGGTGTCGCTCCCTCGGCTGGACGTCACGGCCTCGGACCCGTCGCACTGTCAATCTAGCGCGGGCTCCGCGTCGAGTTGCGCACGACGATCTCGAATCCCATGTCGACGACCGATCCGCCGACGGGTTTTCCGGCGATCCGGTCGAGCAGCAGTTCGGCGGCCCGGGCGCCGATGGCCTGGTGCGGCAAGTGGACCGTGGTCAATCCCGGTTGCACATAGGCGGCAAGATCGATGTCGTCGAAGCCAGCGATGCCGAAATCCTCGGGCACACGCAGGCCGCGCCGCTGGCATTCGAACAGCGCCCCGACGGCGAGAAGGTCGCCGCCGCAAAACAGCGCCTCGGTGTCCGGTCGTCGTTCCAGGAGTTCGCCGAGACTTCTGGCCGCGCTCGGAAGGTCCATCGGCACCTCGGCCATCAGCGCCGGATCGGCATCGAGACCGAACGCCTCGATGCCGCGCCTGTAGCCGGCGATGCGCGCCCTCTGCCGTTCATTGTCCTTCGTGGGCAGGCTGAAGAAGGCGACCTTCCTGTATCCGCATCCGGCCAGATGCCGCATCATCGCGAAGGAGGAATCGACATTGGAGAAGCCGACGACCATGTCGACGGGTTCTCCGTCGAGGCTGGCGATCTCGACCACCGGCACCCGGCTCTCCTTCAGCATGCGCCGGGCGTGGTCGGTATGGCTGGTGCCGGTGAGGTAGATGCCGTCGGCGCGCCGGGAAAGGAATTCCAGGATCAGGCTCTCTTCCTCCTCCACCGAGAAGTTCGAGCCGCCGAGCAACAGCTGATAGCCGCGGCTTCTGAGCACACGCGCCATGCCGCCGGTGAATTCGGTCGCCACCGAGCTCTGGAAAGTCGGGATGATGGCGCCGATCAACCGCGTCTGGTTCGACGACAGGCTGCCGGCGACCCGGTTGGGGATGTAGCCCAGCGACGCCACCGCCCGCAGGATACGCTCGCGCGTCGCCGGCGCCACGGTTTCGGGGAAACTCAGGGCACGCGACACCGTTATCGGAGCGACTTCGGCAAGGCGCGCAACCTCCCGAACTCCGATCCGCTTGGTCTGGCGGGTGCTGTTTCGCTTCACCTCTGACATGGGCGGCTCGCTTCTACCACACGGCTCCGGAACGGCAACTTGGCGCGACAAGGCGATTGACTCCATCATATGACACCGGTACCATCGTGGCAATCAGGACGAGGTTTCGGGAGGATTTCGTCGGTGAAGGCCGATGCTTTCGACAGGAGAAGCGCGCCGGAGCGGCACGGCCTGCCGAGCCGTCGCATGCAGCAGGCATGGAGCATCGCCACCGGTGTCGGCGTCTATCTGCGCACGATGGCTGTCTTCCTGCTCGTCTGGCAGGCGGCGGCGCTATGGATCGGCAATCCTATCCTCCTGCCGACGCCAGTCGATGTGGGCGGAAGCTTCCTGGAACTGGCCGGCAGTGGCGAAATGGCGACCAACATCGTCGTCAGCGTCACCCGGCTGGTCGTGAGCTTCCTCCTGGCGGCCGTCGTCGCCGTACCGCTCGGCTTCGCCATGGGGCTGAACCGCACGCTTTTCGAGATGGTCGATCCGACGGTCGAGCTGCTCAGGCCGATTTCGGGCATCGCCTGGATTCCACTCGGCATGTTCATCCTCGGAGTCGGCGAGGCGCTGCCGACCGCGATCATGTTCTACGGAGCGTTCTTCCCGCTTCTCATCAACACCATCACCGCCGTTCGCTCGGTCGACCGTTCCTATCTGAACGCGGCCCGGACGCTCGGCGTGGGCCGGGCGACCTTGCTTATGCAGGTGATTGCGCCGGCCGCGTTGCCCGGCATCCTGGTTGGAGCTCGGCTCGCCGCGGGCGCCGGCTGGATGTCGATGGTGGCGGCTGAACTGATTGGTTCTCCGTCGGGGCTGGGTTTCGCGGTCGAATGGTATCGCGAGCTCCTGATGACGCCGAAGGTGCTGGTCTTCGTGGTCCTGACCGGATTGATGGGTTATCTCTTCGACCGCGCCCTGCGCGTGCTTCAGCACAGCCTCACCGGTTGGGCCGAACCGAGGAGCGCCTGATGGTTCGGGCGATGAATTCCTCGGTGCTGCGCGGGGCGATCCTGCCGATCGTCCTGCTGGTGATCTGGCAGCTTGCGGTAACGCTTGGGGTGCACTCGCAGCGCGCTCCGTTGCCCACCCATGTCCTCGCCACCGGCTGGCAGCTCATCAGCACGGGCGAGTTGCCGCTGGCCCTCCTGCAAAGCTTCGGCCGTGTGCTGGCGGGCTTCGCCTGGGCCGCGGCGCTCGCGCTGGTCCTGGGCGCGCTGATGGGCACGTATCGCTCGGTCGACAGGTCCATCGACCCGCTGGTAGAAAGCTTCCGCCCGATCGCGCCTATCGCGCTCCTGCCGCAGGCCAGTCACTGGATCGGCACCGGTACGCCCGCCGCCGCCTTCATCGTCGGATACGCAGCCTTCTTTCCGATGATCGTCAACACCATCCACGGCGTGAAGGGCGTCGACCCGCAACTGGTGCGCGCCGCGCGCACGCTCGGCGTCGGCCGCCTCACCATCCTGCGCACCGTCGTGCTTCCGGGGGCGCTGCCCTACATCTTCGTTGGAGCGCGGCTTGCGCTCGGGGTCGCCTGGACGTCGATCATCGCTGCGGAACTCGCCGTCGGGGCCAAGGCCGGCGGCGGCTCGACTGGCGGCATCGGCCAGATGATGTTCGTTTTCTACGCCTACAGCGTCGATCTCAACGGCATCATCGTCTGCATGATCTCCGTCGGTGTCGTCGCCCTCGTCATCGATCGTGGCCTGCGACGGCTCGAAAACTGGATGCTTCCATGGAAACGCTGACCCCTTCGAAAGAGCCGAAGCTCAGGCTGCGCGGCGTACGCAAGGAATTCGTGCTGCCGCGCACCGGCGAAACCACGGTAGCGCTCGAAGCGATCGACCTCGATGTGAAGCCGGGCGAGTTCCTGTGCATCGTCGGTCCGTCCGGCTGCGGCAAGACGACGATCCTCAATATGATCGCCGGTCTGACCAATCCGACGAGCGGCACGATCACACTAGACGGCAAGGCGATCGACGGCCCCGGCGCCGAGCGCGGAGTGGTGTTCCAGGATTACGCGCTGTTCCCCTGGAAGACGGTCTGGGAAAACGTGGAGTTCGGCCCCCGCTACCGAAAGGGATCGAACCTCACCCGCCAGCAGCGCGACGAGCGCGTCCGTGACCTGATCGAGCTCGTCGCGCTGAAAGGGTCTGAGAACAAGTATCCCCGCGAACTGTCAGGCGGCATGCGCCAGCGCTGCGCTTTCGCCCGCGCGCTCGCCAACGAACCGGAAGTGCTGCTGATGGACGAGCCCTTCGCTGCGCTCGACGCGCAGACGCGGGTCATCCTGCAGGAGGAGTTGCTGCGCATCTGGGGCGAGACCGGCGAAGCGGGCAAGCGTCGGACCGTCGTATTCATCACCCATGGCATCGACGAGGCTGTGTTCCTGGCAGATCGCGTCGTGGTCCTAAGCAGCCATCCCGGGCGCATCAACGAGTTCAAGGAGGTCGACCTGCCGCGTCCGCGCAAGCCGGAAGTTCGCGCGACCGGCGAATTCCAGGCCCTGGTCGAAGAGATCTGGCAGCTTATCCGGCACGAAGCCTACGCCGCCACCATCGGAGCATGACACGGCCCGCAGTGGCCAAACACGGAGGAGACGAAATGACTGGAAGGAAAGGCAACAGCATCAACAGGCGCACCCTGCTCGCTGCAAGCGCGGCGGGGGTCGGGGCGGCCATGCTCTACAGGCCGTCGATCGTGCGCGCGGCGGAAGAGGCATCCGTTTCGGTCGGCCGCCAGCCTTGGGCGGCGGGCAACTCGCCGATCACCCAGTACATGATCAACAACAAGCTCTTCGAGAAGCATGCCCAGAAGCAAGGCTACCAGCTTACCGTCGACTGGCGAGACTATCCGTCCGCGCTGCCCATGGTCGAAGCCTTCGTCGGCAGCAGCCTTGACCTCGGCATGTGGGGCAACACGCCGATCATCCGCGGCATAGCGGCCAAGCAGCCGTGGAGCATCCTCAATGTCGGCGAGGGGCATATGCGCTTCGTGCTCGCGACGCGCCCCGACAGCGGCATCCGCAACGTCCAGGATCTCAAGGGCAAGACCATCGGCGCGCTGCTCGGCGGCGATCCCTATAACGCGCTGTCGCAGATTCTTCTCTATCAACTCGGCAACGGCGATCCGAAGGCGAACGACATCAAGATCGTCAACACGCCGACCCAGGCACAGGCGGCCTCCATGCCGACCGGGCTCGATGCCGCCGTCGTCATCTATCCGGCATTCCTGAAGGCGCAGAAGGAGGCGGGTATCGTCGGCGTCGTCAATTCCTACGGCACCACCGAGGATCACTACAAGGGGCCGGAAGGCGAAGGCGCGGGCATCCAGTTGCCCTCGGTCAAGAAGTCGCCCTTCTACCCGGACGGCTACTACCTGCACCGCTCGCTGTGGATGGCGCAAAACAAGTTCCTCGACAAATATCCGAAGCTCGCCGTCGCATTCATGAGCGCCCAACAGGAGGCCGTCGAGGCGCTCTGCAAGATGGATCCGGGCGAGGTCTCCGACCTCGTCAAGAAGTACTGGGCGCTGCCGCCGGAACTCGGCGGCAAGGTATGGAAGGACGACGTCCTCTACGCTCGCAAATGGGTGTGGTCGACGCGCGGCGACGTCAACGCCGTCGTGGCGACTTCCAAGTTCATGGTCGCCGGCGGGCTCATCCCCCAACCGACGACCTGGCCGCAGGTGACGGAAGCGATTTCCAAGGGCGCGCCGCTGATGCAGCAGGCCTACGAGGCTTCGGGCAAGGTGCCGGACGAATCCGCGTTCACGGCAAAGGATGTCTCCGACCTGCGCGGCCTGCCGGTCTGGCGGCAGTCCGAATGGCCGAAGGAAAACTGAGAACCTGAACCATCAACGCCAGTAACTGAAGGAAGAGGCGGCGAGAATGAAGACTGTCGGATTTATCGGTCTGGGCACCATGGGCGGCCCGATGGCGCGGAACGTGCTCAAGAAGGGCTTTCCCGTCAGGGGGTTCGACCTCAGCCCCGCCGCGCTCGACAAGCACAGGGAGGCCGGCGGCACCACCGCCGGCTCTCCCAGGGAAGCGGCCGAAGGCGTGGATGTGCTGGTTACCATGCTGCCGGACGGGCCCGACGTGGAGAACGCCATGCTAGGCAAGGATGGCGCCATCCACGGGCTCAAGGCCGGCGCGATCGTCATCGACATGAGCACGATCCATCCGGCTTATACGAAAAAGATCGGTAAGGCGCTCGCAGAACGCGGCGTCGCCATGGTCGACAGCCCCGTCGGTAAGACGGCGGACCACGCCATCGCCGGCACGCTGACGCTGATCGTCGGCGGCGATGCCAAGGTGGTCGAAGAGGTGCGGCCCGTCCTCGACTGCATGGGGACGGATTTCTTCTATTGCGGCGAACTCGGCATGGGAGAGGCGATGAAACTCGCCAACAACTTCCTCGCCAACACGATCCTGTCGGCGACCAGCGAGGCGCTGGTCATGGGCATCAAGGCGGGTCTGAGCCTCGAAACCATGATGTCGGTCATGAAGACGACCATGGCGTGGAACAACCAGCTTGGGATTTCCTTGCCGAAGAAAGCGCTGGCTGACGATTTCTCGCTCGGGTTCATGGTGCGGCTCGCCGAAAAGGACCATCGTCTGGCGGTGGAGTTGGCGAAGTCCCTCGGCGTCGAGACGCCGGTTGGCTCGGCTGCCTTCGACGTGCTGAAGCAGGCGTCCGGCAACGGGCTCGCCGGCCTCGACGTCAGCGCGGTCCTGCGCCTTCGCGAGGAGCAGGCCGGCGTCAAGGTACGCCTCGCTCAGTAGGGTCCGAAGCAAATGGAAAAGAGGCGCATCGGCCGCACGGGACTTCAAGTCACGGTCCTCGGCTTCGGCTGCGGGCCGATCGGCGGGCTGTTCGAGCGCGTGCCGGACGCGCAGGCCCACGCGGCGGCGCAGGCGGCACGCGCGGGCGGCGTCGAATATTTCGACGTCGCGCCCTTCTACGGGATCGGCCTTGCCGAGCATCGGCTCGGCGAAGCCTTTCGCGGCCGGGAAAAGGATTTCGTCCTCTCCACCAA
>JBQCFA010000485.1:0-2705 GCA_051959695.1 Rhizobiaceae bacterium | reverse complement strand
CTGAAATATTTCGTCCTCGGCGCGCTGTCGTCGGGCATGCTGCTCTATGGCATCAGCCTCGTCTATGGCTACACCGGCAACACCGGCTTCCAGGAGATCGCCACGGCGCTTGGCAGCGGCGAGCGCCAGCTCGGCCTCGTCTTCGGCCTGGTTTTCGTGCTTGCCGGCCTTGCCTTCAAGATTTCGGCGGTGCCGTTCCATATGTGGACGCCGGACGTCTATGAAGGCGCGCCGACCCCGGTGACGGCGTTCCTGGCCTCGGCGCCGAAGATGGCGGCGATGGCATTCCTCGTGCGTACGACCGTCGATGCCTTTCAGCCGGCGGTCGCGGACTGGCAGCAGGTCATCGTCTTTGTCTCGATCGCCTCGATGGCGCTCGGCTCCTTCGCCGCGATCGGCCAGCGCAACATCAAGCGTCTGATGGCGTATTCGGCGATCGGCCATATGGGCTTCGCGCTGGTCGGGCTCGCGGCCAATACGCAGGCCGGCGTGCGCGGCGTCGTCATCTACATGCTTATCTATCTGGTGATGACACTGGGCACCTTCGCGTTCATCCTCGCCATGCGGCGCAGGGAGGAACAGGTAGAGCGCATCGACGACCTCGCCGGGCTTGCGACCACGAACCCCTACATGGCGACCATCATGACCATCCTGCTCTTCTCGCTCGCCGGCATACCGCCGCTCGCCGGGTTCTGGGCGAAATGGTACGTGTTCCTCGCCGCGATCAACGCCCATCTCTATGTGCTTGCGGTGATCGGCGTGCTCGCTTCGGTCGTAGGCGCATTCTACTATCTCAGGATCATCAAGATCATGTGGTTCGACGAACCGGCCGCGGGCTTCTCGCCGATGGCGGCGGAACTGCGCGTCGTCCTCGGTCTCTCCGGCGCCTTCATCCTTTTCTATGTGCTGGTCGGCGGGCCGATCGGCGACATGGCCCAGGCGGCGGCCAAGAGCTTTTTCTGACGGCGTGACCAGCAAGCGACCGTCAGCGCCGCCGTCCGGCTATCGCCACATCGCTCTCGACGAGGTCGGCTCGACCAACGCCTATGCGCTCCTGCGCGCGCGGGAGGGTGATCCGGGCAATGTCTGGATCACCGCCGTTCGCCAGGCCGCAGGGAAGGGCAGGAGAGGGCGGCAATGGGTGTCCGAACCCGGGAACCTCTACGCCTCCCTGCTGCTCATCGATCCGGCGCCTCTTTCGAAGGCGGCCACACTGCCCCTAGCGGCGGCGCTTGGCGCCTACCGCGCCCTGCGTCCGTATTTCTCGATGTATCCGCAGGCACTCGCCATCAAATGGCCGAACGACCTCCTGGCCGACGGGCGCAAGATCTGCGGCATCCTGCTCGAAAGCGAGGCCCTCGGCGACGGCCGGATCGCGATCGTCATCGGATGCGGCGTCAATTGCACGACGCACCCTCAGAACCCGCTCTACCCGGCCACCGATCTCGCCGAATGCGGAATTTCGGCCGGCGCCGAGGAGGTTTTTCCTGCTTTGGCGGCCGAGATGGCGGACGTGCTGGCCGAATGGAGGGGCGGTGACGGTTTCGCCGGCATCCGCGAAGCATGGCTGCTCGCGGCCAGCGGCAAGGGCGATCCGGTGACGGTGAAGTGGCAGGATCGCGAGACGACCGGTGTTTTTGAGGATATCGATCTGGGCGGCTATCTTCTATTGAACGTTGGCGGGAAGCGGCAACGCATCTCCGCGGGCGATCTTTTCTTTGCAAACGACACCGTGGGGCGAGGTAAGGCAGATGGCAGATAGGAACGAACTTGTCTTCGTGCCGCTCGGCGGAGTGGGCGAGATCGGGATGAACCTGGCGCTCTACGGCTATGGTCCGGCGAATGCGCGTGAATGGATCATCGTCGATTGCGGTGTAACCTTCCCGACCGCCGAATTGCCGGGGGTCGATCTGGTCCTGCCGGATACGCGCTTCATCGAGGAGAATGTTTCCTCGCTGCATGGCATGATCATCACGCACGCGCATGAAGACCACTACGGCGCCGTTCTGGACATCTGGCCGAGGCTAGGCCGCATTCCCGTCTGGATGACCCCGTTCACAGCCGGACTGCTGGCCGCAAAGCGCGCTTCCGAACCGGGCGCGCCGCAGGTGCCGGTCAAGATCTACCATGCCGGGGACCGCTTCGAGGTCGGACCGTTCGCGATCGAGGCGATCGCGGTCAATCACTCCATTCCCGAGCCCCTGTCGCTGGCCATAACCACCCCGGCTGGCACCGTCGTCCACACGGGCGACTGGAAGATCGATCCGGAGCCGACGATCGGCCCGCTGATCGACGAAGCGCGCTTCCGAGCCGTCGGAGACCGTGGCGTGCTGGCGCTCATCTGCGATTCCACGAACGCGCTGCGCGAAGGCGAGTCGCCATCGGAGGAGGCGGTGGCGCGAAGCCTCGCCAAGCTGATCGCCGAGGCGCCCGGCCGTGTCGCGGTGACGACTTTCTCCTCCAACGTCGGTCGTATCCGCTCCGTCGCGGAGGCTGCTCGAGACGCCGGGCGCAGGGTGATGGTGATGGGCCGTTCGCTGAAGCGGGTGATCGATGTCGCGACCGAGCTGGGCTATCTGGAAGGCTTGCCGGAATTCCTGGACGAGGAGGATTACGGCGTGACGCCGCGCGCCGAACTGGTCATCCTGTGCACCGGCAGCCAGGGCGAGCCGCGCGCCGCTCTGGCGAAGCTCGCGCGCGATGAG
>JBQCFA010000484.1:0-15109 GCA_051959695.1 Rhizobiaceae bacterium | reverse complement strand
ATGGTGATCGTGGCCAGCGTTGCGCTCTCCATCATGATCTCGAACGACCTGGTCATCCCGCTCGTCCTAAGGCGACTGCTCAGGCCCGAACTCGGCGACAACGAGGACTGGTCGAAGATGATCCTGACCATCCGCCGGGCGGCGATCTTCGTCATCCTGTTCGCCGCCTTCCTTTACCATCGCGGCATGCCCAACGACGTCGGGCTGGTATCGATCGGGTTGATCTCCTTCGCCGCGATCGCGCAGTTCATTCCTCCCGTCGTCGGCGGCCTCCTTTGGCGCGGTGCCAATGCGCGTGGCGCCGCTCTCGGCCTAGCCGTGGGCGGGATCATCTGGGCCTACACGCTCTTCATCCCCTCCATCCTGCCGCACGAAACGGCATTCCTGATCCACGGGCCCTTCGGCATCGCCGCGCTCAAACCGCAGGCGCTGTTCGGAACGGTCGGAGAACCGCTCAACCACGGCGTATTGTGGAGCCTCGTCCTCAACTCGATCTTCTACGTGTTTGGATCGCTCTCTCGGGCATCGAGGCCGCGCGAGCGCATCCAGGCCTCGATCTTCGTGCCGCGCGAAGCCGGTCCGATGCCGGCCTTCCGGCGGTCGCGCACGACCATCACCGTCAACGACATCAAGGACACGATCTCCCGCTATCTCGGGGTCGAGCGGACGGAACGGTCGTTCCAGACCTTCGAGGAGCAGGAAGGCCGGGTGCTGCCGGGCAATGCGCCGGCGAACATGGAGACCATCCGTTTCTCCGAGCAGCTCCTGGCAAGCGCCGTCGGCTCCTCTTCCGCGCGCCTAATCCTTTCTCTCCTCATCCAGCGCAAGGACGGCTCGGTCAAAGACGCTTTCCGTCTTCTCGACGACGCCTCGGACGCGCTGCAGCACAATCGCGACCTCCTGCAGATCGCACTCGACCAGATGGAACAGGGCATCACGGTCTTCGACAAGGACCTCAGATTGACCTGCTGGAACCGGCAGTATCGCGCGCTTTTCGGCCTGCCGGACGAGCTGGGCCAGGTCGGCGTGTCGCTCGGCCGGATCCTTGCCTTCCTTGCCGGTCGCGGCGACATCCCGCAGCAGGAAGAAGCCGCCACGCTCGACCGGCTGACGACCTTCGGCCAATCCTGGCAGATCGAGCTCAGGACCAGCGGGCGCACTATCGAACTGCGCTCCAACCCCATGCCCGACGGCGGCATCGTGGCGACATATGCCGACATCACCGCGCGCGTCCGAGCGGACGCGGAGCTGAAGCGCATCAACGAGACGCTCGAGCAACGGGTGACCGCGCGGACCGGGGAACTGACGCGCGTCAACGAGGAATTGGCGCAGGCGCAGCAGATCGCCGAGGAGGCTAATCTCGGCAAGACGCGGTTCCTCGCGGCGGCCGGCCACGACATCCTGCAGCCGCTCAACGCGGCGCGGCTCTACTGCTCCTCGCTGATCGAGAAGGCGGGGGCGGGGGAACCGAGCGAGGCGGCCAGGAACATCGAATCCTCGCTGGAGTCAGTCGAGACGATCCTGGGCATGGTGCTCGACATCTCGCGCCTCGATACCGGCGCGCTGAAGCCATCGGAGACTGTGTTCCGGCTCGACGAGCTCCTGCAGCAGATCGCCACCGATTTCATGCCCATGGCCGAGGCAAAACGGCTCGAGCTGACCACGGTGCCTTCCTCGCTGATGGTCAGGACGGACCGCAACATGCTGAGGCGGCTGGTTCAAAACCTCGTCTCCAATGCCATCAAATATACGCGTGCCGGCCGAATCCTGGTCGGGGTGAGACGGCGCGGCGAATTCGCCGAAATCCAGGTTTTCGATTCCGGCATCGGCATTCCTGAAAACAAGCTGAATGCCGTCTTCCGTGAATTCACGCGCCTCGACGAGGGCGTGCGCGAAGCGCCCGGCCTGGGGCTCGGCCTGTCGATCGTCGACCGTATCGCGCGCGTGCTGCGGCTGGAACTGCAGCTCGAATCGGTGAAGGGCAAGGGAACGCGCTTTTCGGTGATCCTGCCCGTCACACGCGCTACTCCGCAGCCGGCAACCGTCGAGCCGGCGGCCGGTCCCGGACCCATCTTCGCGCTCTCCGGCCTGTCGGCGCTCTGCATCGACAACGATCCACGCATTCTCGAAGGGATGCGCCTGCTCCTGGAGGGATGGGGATGCCTCGTCCGCACGGCCGCCGGCTCGGCGGTCCTCGACGAGGAGCCGGCGGGTCGGCCCGACGTGATCCTGGCCGACTATCATCTGGACAGAGAAGACGGCCTCGAACTCATCGCGCGGCTGCGTTCGCGCTATGGACACGAGACGCCGGCACTGCTCCTGACCGCCGACCGTTCGGAGGAGCTTAAGGCGATGGCCGCCCGCATGGAGGTCGGCATCCTCAACAAGCCTATCAAGCCGGCGGCTCTGCGCGCCATGCTGTCACGCTACCGCAAGGTGCTGTCGGCGGCGGAGTGAAGGCGATCAACCGGTAGCCTGCAGCGGGTCGCCGCCGATCTTGGAAAGCAAGATTACGGCCTGGGTGCGGCTGTCGACGCCGAGCTTCTGCAGGATGGCGGAGACATGCGCCTTGACGGTCGCCTCGGAGACATTCAGCTCATAGGCGATCTGCTTGTTCAAGAGCCCTTCTCCAAGCATGCCGAGCACGCGCGTCTGCTGCGGCGTCAGCGTCTGGATGCGGGCGATCAGATCGGAGATCTCCGCATCTGCCTCGACCCCAAGGTCGATGCCCCGGGGCGTGGCTATGCCCCCGCCGAGCACGGTTTCCACCCCTCCCCTGATCTCCTCCATCCCTGCCGATTTCGAAATGAAGCCGGAGGCGCCGAGTTCGAGGGCGCGGCGAATGGTGACCGCATTATCATGCGCGGAGACGACGATGACCGGCACCGCGGAATGCAGCCCACGCAACGCCACCAGAGCCGAAAGGCCACTAGCGCCTGGCATGGACAGATCGAGCAGCACCAGGTCGACATCGTCGTTGGCGAGAAGCGCGGCCTTGGCGCCCTCGAAATCGCCTGCCTCGATGATGACCGGATTGTGTCCGATCGTCGCGAGCGCCTGTTTCAGCGCGCCCCGGAAAAGCGGATGATCGTCGGCAATGACGAATTTGTATTCCGATTGCACCAACGCTCTCCCCGACCGCCCATCCCCGTCTTTCTCTTGTTCCGGGCGCGGCGGCAAGCCGATTATGCGGGCACCCAATGGATTTGCAAGCGAGGCCCGGTTGCGACCACGACGAGATCGGTCACGAATCGTCGTTGCCCGTTGTCCGGGCGCGGCGACGCTCCGGCGGTCAGTTTACCGTGCGGCCGCCGTCCGGTATGTCGAGCGAAAACGCGGGAATGTCGATCTCGAAAGTCGCGCCGCTGCGGTCGCAGAGCGTGTAACGGCCGACCATGATGCCGGACGGCGTCGCGAGCGGGCAACCGGAGGTATATTGAAAGCTGTCGCCGGGGTCGAGTTCCGGCTGCTCGCCCACCACCCCCGCCCCGCTGACTTCCTCGACCTTGCCGGCGCCGTCGGTGATGTGCCAATAGCGCGAGATGAGCTTGACGAAGCCATCCGAATTGTTGGCGATGGTGACCCGGTAGGCCCAGACATAGTGTCCGTCTTCCGGATCGGAGCGGTCCGCCAGATAGAACGGTTCGACACAGACCTCGATATCGCGGGTGACGGTGCGATACATGAATGGTTCCTCCGACGTACAGATTCGCGCAGGCTGGCGTGATGGTCAACGCCTGACGCAAATGTAAGCGGGCCGCGCGGCCCAAGCTCGCGGCAAAGCCAAGGGGAACCTGGAGGGTCGATGCTGGACGGGTGGGCAAGGAGGCAAATTGATCCGCTTGTCGAGCCGGTGGCCACGGCGATCGCGGGCGCGGGACTTTCGGCGAATGCAATCACCGTCCTGTCTTGCCTCGTCGGGCTGGCGGGCACAGCCGCCGTGGCCACCGGGTGGTTCCTGGCGGGGCTGGCGCTCATTCTCACCAGCCGTTTCGGGGACGCGCTGGACGGCGCGGTCGCACGCATCAACGGCAAGACCGATTTCGGCGGCTATCTCGACATCGTGCTGGATTTCGTCTTCTACGGGGCGGTGCCGATGGGATTCGTGCTCGCCGACCCGGTCGCCAACGCCGTTGCCGGCTCGGCGCTCGTTCTTTCCTTCTATATCAACGGATCGAGCTTTCTCGCCTATGCTATCATGGCGGACAGGCGCGGGCTCGATACCGCCGCTCGTGGATCGAAATCGCTCTATTTCACCACCGGGCTCGCCGAGGCGACCGAGACTATCGCCGCCTTTGTGCTCGCCTGCCTTTTCCCACCATGGTTCCCCATCATTGCCACGATCTTCGCGGCGATGACGCTCTATACTGCGCTCGCCCGCATCGTGCTGGCGGCGCGGACGCTCCGATAGACGTCAGGCCACTCTCGACAACGCCCGATCGATATCCGCCAGAAGGTCGTCCACGTCCTCGAGCCCGACCGACAGCCGTACCGTCCCGGCATTGATGCCGAGCTGGGCTCGGTCTTCTTCCGAGAGGTTCTTGTGCGTCGTCGTCGCCGGATGGGTGATCAGGCTCTTGGCGTCGCCGAGATTGTTGGAGATCTTGATGACTTCCAGCGCGTTCTGGAATGCGAAGGCACCCTTCTTGCCGCCGTTGACGTCGATGCAGATGAGGGTCGACCCGCCCTTCATCTGCTTCCGCACGATATCCGCTTGAGGATGGTCGGAACGGCCGGGATATATCAGTCGAGCCACTTTGGGATGGGCGGCAAGGAAATCGGCGATCTTTGCGGCGCTTTCGGTCTGCTGACGCACACGCAGCGGCAGCGTCTCCAGGCCCTTCAACAACGTCCAGGCATTGAACGGCGAGAGAGACGGCCCCGTATGCCGGAAATAGTCGTGCAGGTTCTTGTCGATCCAGTCCTTGTCGGAAAGCACGATGCCGCCAAGGCAACGGCCCTGCCCGTCGATGTGCTTGGTCGCGGAGTAGACGACGACGTGCGCCCCGAGTTCGAGCGGCTTCTGCTGCATCGGCGTGGCGAAGACGTTGTCGACGACGACGCGGGCGCCGATCGAATTGGCGAGCTTCGCCACGGCCGCGATGTCGACGACTTCCAGCGTCGGGTTGGTCGGGCTTTCGAGGAAGAACAGTCTGGTGTTCGGCCGGATCGCCCTCTCCCAGGCCGACAGGTCGGTCCCGTCGACCAGAGTCGATTCGATGCCGTAGCGCGGCATCTGCTTCTCGATGATCCAGCGGCAGGAGCCGAAGAGCGCGCGCGCCGCCACGACGTGGTCGCCGGCCTGGAGCGAGCAGAGAAGCGCGGCCGCGACTGCCGCCATCCCGGACGAGGTGGCGCGGGCGTCCTCGGCGCCTTCGAGCGCGCACATGCGCTTCTCGAACATGTCGACCGTCGGGTTGGCGTAGCGGGAATAGATGAAACCATCCTGCTCGCCCTTGAAACGGGCCTCGCTGGATTCAGCGCTGTCATAGACGAAGCCCTGCGTCAGGTAGATCGCCTCGGAAGTCTCGCCGAAACCCGATCGGAGCGTGCCGCCATGTACCAGCTTGGTCTGCGGCTTCCAGTCTTTCTTCGCTCCATCCGACATCGGGATATTCCTCAAAACAAAAAACCGGCCCGCGAAATTCAAATCGCGTACCGGTCCGAAATCGGTCCTTTAGCGACTTGTTTAACGTGGCTGCAAGCCGACCGGCCAAATCACCACGGGATAAGGTCCTTTAGGCCGTTGCCCCGCTTGCGTCAATCGGCAAGTGAATGTCACGCTGAAGGTGAAATTCCAGGGACGAAACGTGCGAACCACCGGCATCCTGCCCGACCGCGACATCGCGGCCTTGTTCAAGAGCGGCGCGCTTTCCTCGGCGCGCGCGCTCGACAGCGACCAGATCCAGCCGGCGAGCCTCGACCTCAGGCTCGGGGCAAAGGCCTATCGCGTGCGCGCCAGTTTCCTGCCGGGGCCCGCGCACAGCGTCGCCGACAAGCTCGAGAGGCTGAAGCTGCACGAGGTCGACCTCGCTCCGGGCGCGGTGCTCGAGACGGGGTGCGTCTATATCGTTCCGTTGATGGAAAAGCTAAAGCTGCCCGACGACATCTCCGCGTCCGCCAATCCGAAAAGCTCGACCGGCCGCCTCGATATCTTCACCCGCGTCATGACGGATAACGGCCAGGAATTCGACAAGATTTCAGCCGGTTACGCCGGCCCTCTCTATCTTGAGGTGAGCCCGAGGACCTTCCCCATCATCGCCCGCGCCGGCTCGCGCCTGTCGCAGATACGCTTCCGCAAGGGCCACGCCATTCTCGGCGAGGGCGAATTGGACGCGCTGCACCGACGCGAAAGACTGGTGGCGGCCGAGCCGCCAAATATCAGCGGCGGCGGCATCGCGCTGTCCATCGACCTGACGGGAGACGGCGACGGGCTGGTCGGCTATCGCGGCAAGCACCATACCGGCCTGATCGACGTCGACCGGCGCGCCGAGCAGGACCGGCACGATTTCTGGGAGCCGATCCACAGCCACGGCAAGGGCGAACTGATCCTCGATCCTGACGAATTCTACATTCTCGTCTCCCGCGAGGCGGTTCACGTGCCGCCGGACTATGCCGCGGAGATGACACCCTTCGACCCACTGGTCGGAGAGTTCCGGGTGCATTACGCCGGCTTCTTCGATCCCGGCTTCGGCCATTCCGCCGCGGGCGGCACCGGCAGCCGCGCCGTGCTGGAGGTTAGGAGCCACGAGGTCCCCTTCATCCTCGAACACGGCCAGATCGTCGGCCGCCTCGTCTACGAGCATCTGCTGGCGCGTCCTGACGCGCTATACGGCACCGATCTCAAATCCAACTACCAGGCGCAAGGCCTGAAGCTGTCGAAGCATTTCCGGTAAGGCTCTCAGGAAGACGGCGTCTTCTTCCGGACATGCCGAGCGCCAGGCTTCCCGCCGGCCCTGCCGCGGCCGCCCTTCGCCTTCCTCGCGGCGGCCTCGGCTTTCTCCTTCTTTTCCTGCTCGTCTTCCCGGTGGCGGATGGCGACAAGTGCCGAGGCGACGAGGCCGGTGGGTACGGCGATGATGCCCAGCGCCACGAAGAGCATGAAGACGGTGAACAGTCGGCCGAGCGCGGTGACGGGATAGATGTCGCCATAGCCCACGGTGGTCAGCGTGACCGCCGCCCACCACATGGCGTCGAACACGGAACGGAACTTATCCGGTTGCGCATCGTGCTCGCACTGATAGATGACCAGCGCGCAGACATAGAGCAACACGACGGCAGTGATGCCGAAGACGACGATCTCCTCCCTCACGGCCCTCCACGCCACGCCGAACCGTTCCAGCGCTGTGGTGTAGCGCGCCAGCTTGAACAGACGCGCCAGCCGCAGGAGCCGAAGCGCCCGAATCGCCTGCAGGTGGAGGCCCGCCCCGGTGGCGAGCACGGCGACGTAGAACGGGGCGATCGAGAGGAAGTCCACGATGCCGTAGAAGCTTCGCGCATATTGCAGGTGCCTCGGCGTGGTGAGGACGCGCAGCAAATATTCGACGGTGAAAATGGCGACCACGAAAAGCTCGAACCCATAGAGCCCTTCGCGCGCCCAGTCGGGAAGTCCCGGAAGCGTTTCCACGCCCATCGCGATCATGGAGAGGACGATGACGCCGTGCAGAAAAAGCTCGACATAGTGACCGAGGCCCGGATGGCGCCCGTCGAGCGCGGTCGCGACATGCTCTTTCCAATGCATCGGTCCCCTCCGTCGGCAGGCGCGGAACGGAGACATAGCAGGCGGGACAGCCATGCGTCATCCGCCAGTGGCCCGGACGTCCCTCCCGCGACAAGCTTCTTGACAGGTCGGCACCGCCTCGTGGATTAATGCGCCGCGCGAGCGGGTGTAGCTCAATGGTAGAGCAGCAGCTTCCCAAGCTGAATACGAGGGTTCGATTCCCTTCACCCGCTCCAGCCATTTCGTGCAGCTTTGAGAGGGGCTGTAAAGCATGGCGAAACTGGCTCTGCACCATGTGTCGTTGCTGACCACGGACGTCGAGCGTTCGGTGGCGTTTTACCGTAAGATTTTTGGCTTTCAATTGCTGCCGCGTCCCGATTTCCCGATAGGCGGCGCTTGGTTGGGGTGTGGCGACAGGCAAATTCATCTCGTCCACCACTTGGAAGGCACGTTTCGGCGGAACGGCATTGACAATAACGATACCCATTTCGCCATCAGGACAGACGATTTCGAAGGAATGGTATCAAAACTGCTGGAACATGGCTTCAGCGAAGACACGGAACCCGGGGACCAGAGCCATCTGATGGTCAAGCGAACTGGAGCCGCCGGCTTTGCGCAGCTCTATTTCCTCGATCCCGACCGCAACGTAGTCGAGGTCAACGACGCGCCTTGAATCCGGAACCCGCATGGTCTGGACACGTTCTTCTGACAGATGCGCGGGCTGCGTCAGCCGGACCCGGCGGTAAGGAGAACAGGGTGGATTTCTCCGGCTTCTAGCCCTGGCCAACGAAACGGCAGGCGAGCTCCTGTCCCGCCCGGCCCGCGCGTCGCTGTCATCCAATTGCCGCAGTGACACCCGGCTTCAGTCTTGAAGCGGACGCAGCAAATGAGTATTTGCCGGCGACAGGCCAATCATACCCGTTTGGGGAGTGACCGATTTGGACGGCAGTCTCACCCGCTTTCTCGGCGACAGCCCGCTTCGCATACTGTTCAAGCTGATCGTCGTCTCTTTCCTCGTCGGCATCCTGATGAGCGCCTTCGGGTGGACGCCCTACGACATCTACTACGGCGTTCGCGATTTCTTCTGGCATCTGTGGAACATGGGCTTCCGCGCGATCGATCGGTTCGTGGCCTATTTCCTGCTCGGGGCCGCTATAGTAGTCCCGGCATTCATCATCCTGCGGGTGCTGAGCTACCGGCGCTGACCGCCCGGACCCGCCGGCGCGGAGAAGTCTTGTGGAACAGCCGGCGATACGCCCTTTCGAGGTGACCAACCGGCTCGTGCTGTCGATCGCCCTGCCGATGACGTTGGCCTATGTGACGACGCCGCTGCTCGGCATCACCGCGACGGCCGTCGTCGGCCAATTCGGGAATGCGGCGCTTCTCGGCGGGCTTGCTGCCGGCGCGATCGTCTTCGACGTCGTCTTCACGACCTTCAACTTCCTGCGCTCGGGAACGACGGGCCTCGTCGCCCAGGCCTTCGGCCGCGCCGACCCGGCGGGCGAGCAGGCCGCCTTCTGGCACGCTTTCGCCATCGCGCTGTTCTCCGGACTGATGCTTGCCTTCCTCGGTCCTCTAATCGCGCTCGCCGGTTCATGGTTCATGGACGCCGGACCAAGCGTCAGCGATACGATGCGTCGCTATATCGGCATCCGCATGCTCGCCGCGCCGTTCTCGCTGATCAACTATGCTGTCCTGGGCTATGTTCTCGGTCGCGGCCAAGGCGGGCTTGGACTGACGCTGCAGATCGTGCTCAACGGCACAAATATCGGATTATGCATCCTGCTCGGGCTCGAACTCGGCTGGGGCGTCGCGGGCGTTGCCTGGGCCAGCGTTGGCGGCGAATTCGCCGCCACGCTCATGGGCATGGGTTATGTCCTCGCGCGCTTCCGCAGGTTGCCGCCGCTGCCGAGAAACCGCCTCCTCGACATGCCCGCCTTCCTGCGCATGGTCTCGATGAACCGCGATATCATGATCCGGTCGTTCTCGCTGCTCGCTGCGTTCGCGCTGTTCACGCGTCAGGGCGCCCAGGAGGGAACGCTGGCGCTGGCCGCCAACGCGGTGCTGATGAACTTCTTCCTCGTCGCCGGCTATTTCCTCGACGGATTCGCCAACGCCGCCGAGCAACTTGCAGGGCGCGCCATCGGCTCGCGCTATCGCTTCGCCTTCGACCGAGCCGTGCGATTGACCATGATCTGGGGCTTCGGACTGGCGATCGTCTCCTCGGCCGTATGCCTTTTCTTCGGCGGAGCCCTGGTGAGGCTGATCACTACCGCGCCGGACGTGCGCGAGATGGCCTATGCCTTCATGCCCTGGGCGGCATTGACGCCGGTCACCGGCGTGCTCGCCTTTCAGATGGACGGGGTATTCATCGGCGCGACGTGGTCGCGAGACATGCGCAACATGATGCTCTTGTCCTTCGTCGTCTATCTCGTCGCGCTCATCGGGCTCGGAAAGGCTTGCGGCAATGTCGGCCTCTGGGCGGCTCTGCACATCTTCCTTATCGTCAGGGGGCTCAGCCTGCTTTCAGTGCTGCCGGCGCGTATCCGCACCACCTTCGCCTGAGGTATCAGATTGGCTGGTCGGCCCAGCGGGCAAGACGGCTGTCGCGTATCTCCCGCAGATTCTTCAGCCCCTCGGAAACGGCGAAACGGTCCAGACCGCACACGATGGCGCCTGGCAGCGACGGACCGCTGTAGATCATGCCGGTATAGAGTTGGACCAGATCGGCGCCGGCGCGAATCTTCTCCAGCGCCGTCTCGGTGGAATCCACGCCGCCGACGCCGACGATCGGCTGTTGGGGCCCGAGGCGCGTGCGAATCTTCGCCAGCCCCGCCGGGGCGCGGCTAAAAAGCGGCCGGCCGGAGAGGCCGCCTGTTTCCGATGCGCGATGACTGTCCTCGACGCCTTGCCGCCCGACCGTGGTGTTGGAAACGATAAGCCCCTCGACCGACTTGTCGAGGAGTTCGGCGGCGATGTCGTCCAGTTCCGTCTCGTCGAGGTCGGGCGCGATCTTGAGGAAGACAGGGACCTTGCTCCGCGCGCCGGCGGCATCGCGCGCGGCCATGACGCGCGACAACAGCTCGGCGAGCATCGCCCGGCCCTGCAGATTGCGCAGGCCTGGCGTATTGGGCGAGGAGACGTTGACAGTCAGATAGGAGGCGAGGCCGGCAAAGCGGCGCACGCCGAGTTCGTAGTCGGCGATGCGGTCGGCGCTGTCCTTGTTGGCGCCGATATTGATGCCGACGACACCGCCGCCCCGACGGCGGCGAAGCCGCACCAGCGCCTTCTCATGCCCTTCATTGTTGAAGCCGAGCCGGTTGATGACGGCGCGTTCCTCCTCCAGACGGAAGATGCGCGGGCGTGGATTGCCGGGCTGGGGCAGCGGAGTGACGGTGCCAACCTCGGCGAAACCGAATCCGAGCCGCAAGAGCGCATCCGGGACCTCGGCGTTCTTGTCGTAGCCGGCGGCCATGCCAAGCGGGTTCGGAAGATCGATGCCGGCAACGCGCGTTCTCAGCCGCTCGCTCGGACGAGGGGGCGGGCAAAGCGGTATCCCGCTCTTCAGCGCAGCGATGGAAAACCCGTGTGCTGTCTCGGGATCGAGAGCGAAGAGCAGACGCCGTCCGAGCCTGTCGAACATGCCGCTCACCGCTCCATGGCGGGCAGTCGATGGACCCCATCGGCACCGAGCGGCATGGGCTCGGCCCAAAGGATCGCCGTCAGCGGAAGATCAGCATAAAGATGCGGGAAAAGCGCGCCACCCCGCGAAACCTCGTATCTCAAGGCTCCGCCCAGTGCGGACTCGTCCACGGCGACGAGAAGCAGGTCATCCAGTCCGGCGAAATGCTTGGCGGCGGTCTCAGCCACCTGATCCACTGTCGAGAAATGGATGAAGCCGTCGGCGCGATCGACGGGAGCACCCCGAAAAACGCCTTCCCTTTCGGCCTCGCGCCATTGGCCTTGCGTTACTATCTTGTAGATCGTGGCCATCGCGCCCTCGTCGCCGATGGTGGGCCATACCGCAATTCGGGCACAAAACAATGGCCCAATGCGTTTATGCTGGGAGAAATTCGGAGGCTGATATGCGTGTAGCCTGTTTCCTGGGACTGTCGATGGCAGCCATGCTCGCCGCTTCCTCCGCGCATGCGGACCAGGCAGGGCGCTACGTTTTCCAGAAGTCGGGGGACGGCTTCGCACGACTGGACAGCGAAACGGGGCAGATTTCGCTGTGTAAGAACACATCCGACGCGCTTTCGTGCCGCCCCGCCACCGAGGAGAAGCCTGCGTCGCAGAGCGAGATCGACCGCCTAAACCAGAAGGTCGACCGGCTGGAAAAGCAGCTGGCCGATCTTGAGAAACGGGTTGTTTCGCCGAAGGACCTGCTGCCTTCCGACGAGCAGGTCGACCGGACGCTCGGCATCATGGAGCGCTTCTTCCGCCGCTTCATCGACATCGCCAAGGATTTCGACAAGACGTTCCGGCAGGACGAGCAGCCGCAGGCCGCGCCGGAGAAGACGTGACCTGCGAGGGTGAGACGGGCGCCAGGCGCCCGTCCCGCCCTAATTCTTCGGCTTGAACTCGGCCGGATCGAATTCGTAGCTGGTCGAGCAGAACTCGCAATTGACGCGGATGACACCGCCCTCGATCGAAGAGTCGATTTCCTCGGCCGTGAAGCCGTCGAGGATGGTCTTGATCTTGTCGCGCGAGCAGGAGCAGTCGTCGACCACCTCCGTGCCGTCGTAGACACGCACGCCGTGTTCATGGAACAGCCGGTAGAGAAGGCGTTCCGCGCCGACCTCCGGGTCGACCAGCTCGACGACCTCGACGGTCGACATCAGCGCCAGCGTCTCCTTCCAGGCGTCGTCCGTACCATCTTCCGCTGTGACGGCGTCCTGCGGAACGTCGCCGCCGGGCAGGTCGGGCAGGCGCCGGCGCTCCGCCGCGTCTGGCAGGAACTGGGTCATCAGCCCGCCGGCGCGCCAGCGCTCCTCGGCACCGCCATCGCCACGCACCACCATCTTGGCGACGGCGAGCCGCACGTCGGTCGGGATCTGCTCGGACTGGCGGAAATAGACGCGCGCCGCCTCCTCCAGCGAGGTGCGGTCGAGCGGTACCACGCCCTGGTAGCGCTGCATGTGCTCGCCCTGGTCGATGGTGAGTGCCAGCACGCCGCTGCCGAGCAACGCCTCGGGCGAGGTGTCGCCGGCCTCCACCGCCGCGTCCACCGCCTTCTGGTCGTAGCGCGCATAGGCGCGCATCGACTGCGGCGTCGAGAAATCGGCGACCAACATGTCGACCGGACCGTCGGAGCGCGTCTGCAGGATGAACTTGCCATCGAACTTGAGCGCGGTGCCCAGAAGCGCCGTCAGCACGACCGCTTCCGCAAGGAGTCGTGCGACCGGCTCCGGGTAGGCATGGCGGCCAAGGATCTGATCCAGAATCGGCCCAAGCTGCACGCCGCGCCCGCGGATATCGAGCGCGCCCACCTCGAAAGGCACGACGTGGTCGTCTCCGGCGTGGCCGAATTCACCAAGCTTGCGTTCGGGGAGTTTGCTTTCTGGCGCGATCAATGGACGAACTCCGTTGAGGACCGACCTACACTGCGGCGTGCCGCGAAATGCGGGGCGCAAGGGCGGACTTACAATGCCGTGATGCTCGCCAGATAGGTACGCGGCCCTGTCCTATCAAGCGCCCGGCACCGGTGCCGTCACGCTCCCAGGCACCACGCAATCACCGCCTTCTGCGCGTGCAGCCGGTTCTCGGCCTCGTCGAACACCACCGAATGCGGGCCGTCGATCACCTCGTCCGTCACCTCCTCGCCGCGGTGCGCCGGCAGGCAGTGCATGAAGAGCGCGTCCTTGGACGCAAGCTTCATGAGGGCGCTGTTGACCTGGTACGGGGCGAAGATGTTGTGGCCACGCGCCCGATGCTCCTGGCCCATCGAGACCCATGTGTCTGTGACGACGCAATCGGCCTCTCGGACGGCCTCTTGCGGCGATCTGGTGAGCGTGACGTCGCCGCCGTTGCGGCGCGCCCATTCGACGTAGTGATCTGCCGGCTCGCTCCCGTCCGGCGTCGCGACATTCAGGCGGAAGCCGAAGCGCGCCGACGCCTCCATCAGCGAATTCAGCACGTTGTTGCCGTCGCCGGACCAGGCGAAAGTCTTGCCTTTCACGCTGCCGCGATGTTCCTCGTAGGTCATCACGTCGGCCATGAGCTGGCAGGGATGGGTATCGTCGGTCAGCCCGTTGATGACGGGAATCGTCGCGTGCTCCGTCATCTCGAGCAGCCGGTCATGCGAGGTCGTGCGCATCATGATGATGTCGACATAGCGCGACAGAACCTTGGCAGTGTCGGCGATGGTCTCGCTACGGCCGAGCTGCATCTCCGTACCGGTCAGCATAATCGTCTCGCCGCCGAGCTGCCGCATCGCGACGTCAAAGGAAACGCGCGTGCGCGTCGACGGCTTGTCGAAGATCATCGCCAGCGTCTTGCCGGCGAGCGGCCTTTCCGTCTCGCCCGCCTTGATGCGCGCCTTGCGCTTGCCGGCGTCGTCGAGGATGGCGCGCAGATCGGCGGCTGAAACGGTCGACAGGTCGGTGAAGTGCCGGGGAGTGTCCTGCTTGCCTGACATGGCGGTCATGCCTTGCCGTTGCCGGAACCGGCGGCGAGCGTCGCCGCTCCGGCGCGGATGCGATCGACCGCCAGCCTGATCTCCTCGTCGGTGACCGTCAATGGCGGCAACAGGCGGACGACATTGTCGCCGCCAGGCACCGTGAGCAGATTCTGGTCGCGGAAGGCCGTGTTGGCCGCACTGTTCGGAACCTTGCATTTGAGGCCGAGAAGCAGCCCCATGCCGCGTATCTCCTCGAAGACCGAAGGGAATTCGTCGATCACGGAGGCAAGCGCCTGCTTGAAGGCCAATCCCTTGCGCTGGACATCCTCGAGGAAGCCGTCCGCCAAAACCACGTCGAGGACGGCGTTGCCGACGGCCATGGCGAGCGGATTGCCGCCGAAGGTGGTGCCGTGCACGCCGGCGGTCATGCCTGACGCAGCCTCGTCGGTGGCCAGGCACGCGCCCATCGGGAAACCGCCGCCGATGCCCTTGGCGATGGCCATCACGTCCGGCCTTATGCCGGACCATTCATAGGCGAAGAGCTTGCCGGTGCGGCCGACACCGCACTGCACCTCGTCGAGCAGCAGCAGCAGTTCATGCTTGTCGCAAAGCTCGCGCAGATCCTTGAGGAACTGCGCCGGCGCAACGCGGATGCCGCCCTCGCCCTGGATGGGCTCAACGAGAATGGCGGCAGTGTCGGGACCGATCGCCTGTCTGGCCGCCTCGATATCGCCGAAGGCCACCTGGTCGAAGCCCTCCACCTTGGGGCC
>JBQCFA010000483.1:0-2582 GCA_051959695.1 Rhizobiaceae bacterium | reverse complement strand
CAACAAAAAAGCCGGATCGCGAAGACCCGGCTAAGTTGAATTGGAAGCGCTGTTTCCAGCTAAACCTCCAGAGGGGAACACTCGACGGACGCTAATGGGAGGAGGAACGCGTCCGTGAGATGATTACGATATGGGCCTGCTTTGCCCGTTTAACAAGCACTCTTTTGCATTGGACCCATGCATTTTCGCATATGTGAGCAGACCGTGCCTGCGAACCGATCAGAATGACCAGTTGCGCGCCTTCGCGATCAGGAAGTCGCGGAACACCTGCAGCTTGACCTGGCTCTTCATCGCGTCGGTATAGGCGAAATAGGTATCGAAAGACGGCACCTGACTCTCGGGCAGAAGCTGCACGAGGCCTGAATCCTTCTCGACCAGGTAGTCAGGCAATGCAGCGATGCCCGCGCCTCGTTTGACCGCGCGTTTGATGGCCAGGAGATCATTGATCTGCAGATGCACCGTCCGCCGCGATCCGTCGGTCTTGCCGGCTGTCTCCAGCCAGTTGACGTCGGCAATGGCGGTTGGGATCGGCTCGCCGAATGTGACGAGGCGGTGGTTGTCGAGTTCCTCGATCGAGGACAACCTGCCGTGGCGGGCAATGTAGGATTCCGAGGCGTAGAGATGCATGTGGACGGTGAACAGCCGGCGCTGGATGAGATCGGACTGCTGCGGCTGGCGCAATCGGATGGCACAGTCCGCATGGCGCGTCATCAGATCCTGCTCCTCGTTCGTCAGGATCAACTGGAGCTGGATGTCCGGGTAGAGGTCGAGAAATTCCTGCACCCGTTCGGTCAGCCAGCCCGCGCCGAGGCCGACGGTCGTGGTGACCCGCAAGATGCCCGAGGGCCTATCCTTGGCCTCGGTCAGACGCGTGCGCACGTTTTCGAGCCGCATCAGCACGTCGTGGGCCGTGCGGTATAACAGTTCACCTTGCTCGGTCAGTACCAGCCCCCGGGCATGCCGGTGAAAAAGCGGCACGCCGACATCGTGCTCCAGCGCGCTGACCTGCCGCGAGATCGCCGATTGCGAGAGCTTCAGGGTTTCCGCGGCGTGCGTGAACGATCCCGCCTCCGCCGCGGCGTGGAATACGCGCAGCTTGTCCCAATCCAGCGACATACGCCCCTCTCGTGTCTATTCGGCCGCTTCAGCGGCTTCGCTGTGTGCGCCCAGTTCCGCCAGATAGCGCTCCGCCTCCAGAGCTGCCATGCACCCCATGCCGGCCGCTGTGACCGCCTGCCGGTAGATGTCGTCGGTCACGTCGCCCGCCGCGAATACGCCCGGCACGTCGGTACGCGTCGAATCCGCCGCCGTCCACAAATAGCCGTTCGGCTTCTGCTTCAGCTTGCCCGTGAATAGCTCGACCGAAGGCGAATGGCCGATAGCGACAAAAATGCCGTCGATCGCCATTTCCCTGACCTCGCCGGTGATCGCGTTCTTCAAGACGAGCCCGTTGACCGAGGGCGGCAGCGGCAGCTTGCCCGGCACGCCCCGGATTTCCTCCACGACCGTGTCCCAGAGCACGGAGACATTTTCGCGCGCGAAAAGTCGCTCCTGCAGGATACGCTCGGCGCGGAACTCGTTGCGCCGGTGCACGACAGTCACATGCCGCGCCAGGTTGGCAAGGTAGAGCGCTTCCTCCACGGCGGTGTTGCCGCCGCCGATCACCACCACGTCCTTGCCGCGATAGAAGAAGCCGTCGCAGGTCGCGCAGGCCGAAACGCCGAAGCCCATATATTGCTGCTCGCTCGGAAGCCCGAGCCACTTGGCCTGCGCGCCAGTCGCGACGATCAGTGCGTCGCAGGTATAGATCGTGCCGGAATCGCCGGTGAGCCGAAAAGGACGCGTGCTGATGTCGGCGTCGACGATGAGGTCGTTGACGATCTCCGCGCCGACATGCTCGGCCTGCTTGAGCATCTCGCCCATCAGCCAGGGCCCCTGGATCGGGTCGGCGAAGCCCGGATAGTTTTCGACATCCGTGGTGATCATGAGCTGGCCGCCCTGCTGCAGGCCGGCGACGAGCAGGGGTTTCAGCATAGCCCGCGCGGCGTAGGTAGCCGCCGTATAGCCAGCCGGGCCGGAACCGATGATGAGGACGGGTGCATGCTTTGTGGTCATTGGAAGCCCTGTGAGCCCGCGCAGGCCGCCGGCGGCGTCTTGGATCGAGGTTTGCCGTAATTTAGGTGCTCGGCGGCCCGCCTTGCAAGGCAATGCGCCGCCTGTCCCCGGATTGCATTGAGGATAAGCTTGCATTAGCCGTCCGCCAAATGCAGTGAAAGCGGAAATGTCCGACGATGCCGACAATATCGGCGCTTCCTTTCTCCGCGATTCGGAATCGGTCCATGCCATTGAAGACAGAACTGGACGCCATCGACTGGAACATCCTGAAGGAGCTCCAGGACGACGGACGGATGACCAATGTCGAACTGGCGCGACGGGTCGGCATCTCGGCGCCTCCGTGCCTGAGACGCGTGAAGCGGCTCGAGGAAGCCGGTATCATCCGCGGCTACCGCGCGCTCCTCAACGCCCCTGCCCTCGGCCTGGACGTCGTTGCCTTCTGCCTTATCGGCCTGCACCGCCAGTCC
>JBQCFA010000482.1:0-12494 GCA_051959695.1 Rhizobiaceae bacterium | reverse complement strand
CGTCAATGCCTACGGATCGCGCGTCGCCGCCGCCTACGGCATCGCCGCCCAGCTCTGGACCTACATCCAGATGCCGGCGCTCGCCATCGGCGCCGCCGTCTCCTCGATGGCGGCGCAGAATGTCGGTGCTAGGCGCTGGGACCGCATCGGCCGCATCACCGGCGCCGGCGTCGGCTTCAACCTGCTCCTGACGGGCGTGCTGGTTACGCTGCTGTTCCTGTTCGACCGCCTGGTGCTCGGACTTTTCCTCATCGGCGATAGTGGCGCGATCGATATCGCCGTTCACATAAACAACGTGGCCTCGTGGTCCTTCGTGCTCTTCGGCGTGACGATCGTGCTCTTCGCAACCGTCCGCGCCACCGGCGCGGTTATGCCGCCGCTGATCATCCTCGTCGTCTCGGTCCTGCTGATACGCACCGGCTTCGCCTATGCCCTGCGCGGCGCCTTAGGCCAGGAGGCGCTGTGGTGGAGCTTCCCGGCGGGCTCGATTGCCTCGCTGCTGCTGGCGATAGCCTACTACCGGTTCGGCAAGTGGCGCAGCCTGCACATGATCAAGGAGGACCGACCCGCCACCGGCCTGCCGCCGGACACCGGCCTCGGTGTGCCAAGGCAACGGGCGGTCATCGACCCGGGAGCATGAGAAGCCGGCAGCGCGCATCCCTCGCCACGCCGGCCCCACGACCCGACCCCGCCCGGGGGAAGAGCTTCAAACGGCTACGATCACTGCCTATCCGTCCTTGGCGTGCCAAACATTCCACCATGTCTCGAGGCGTGCCGCGAGCGCATCCGGCTTTTCCGCCAGAAGGATGGACCCGCGGGCGAACGCCTCGTTTTCCAGCTCCTCCCGGCGCCGGTGCCCCAGGCTGCGGATCGTCTCGACCTTTTCCACGTCGCCGAACGCCGTCGGATCACCCGCAAGCGTCTGCATGAAGACGTCGAGATCGTGGTGGTCGCCGAGAAGCTCTTCGAGCCGTTTCGCCGCGCCCACCTGTGCCTTCAGCATGGCGGGCCATACCGGCTCCAGCAGGCGCAGGTGATACGAGTGGTACTTCACCCGCTTGCGCCATTCATGCATGGCCTCGGCAGTCGGATCCTCTCGGGCCTGTCTCATCGCCTTGCGGGCACGCCGATAGGTTTTCTCCAGCCCGCCGCGAAGCGCGGCGAACCCGTCTTCGGCTACCTTCCACTTCTCCGCGCGAATACCTGCGGCCACCAACCGCACGCGCGCGATGTCCAGCGCGCGGTCGAGATCCTGTGCCGCCTCGGCAGCCCTGCGATGTTCGATGAGGCGCCGCCGCACGATATCGAGAGCCGGGCGGTCTATCTCCTCCGCGAAGGCTTCCATGAGAGCATCGTAGGTCGCGATCATCACATCGGCGTCGCGCAGGAACGACAGCAGGCCGGCAATATCGCGTATTTTGGCGTTTTCGGCACCGTATTCCGCGAAGGCAGGCCGCACCAGGCGCATCAAGCCGCGCAGCTTCTTGCAGCGCTTGCGCAGCTGGTGGACCTTTTCCTCGAGTGGCAAGCCGGCGTCCGCAAGCTCTGCGACCGCTCTTTCGAACTGGTCTCGGGCGATCCGTCGAACGGCTTTCTGCGCTGAATTGTCATTCCGCTTGAAACGATAAGCCACGCCTTGCTCCGTCATGCGCCGCTGCCGCGGCCAAGATAAAGGACCGGCGCGGCGGTTCCGGCAAGGGGTAATGCTCGAGAAGGACCGCCCCGACGGCGGCCTCGGCGTATCAAGGCAACGGGCGGCCGTTGAAACGGATGGGTAAGTACAGATGACAGGGGCGTACCCAGCCATGATAGCCTATTGCCGCCAATCCCAGGCCCACCGTGCTCAACCGGCTGCCTGCACTTCAGGCCAGCGGCGCTGCAACACAGGCGCGGAAGGCTTTCATTTCCGGCGCGACGCCATCCAGGAGAAATGGGATGGCCGTGGTGCCGGCAAGCGCGGTGGCCGTGTTGTTGAATTCCAGCCCGTTGAGGACGTTGTCGAAGCCCGTGTCGGTCACGGTGAGCGTGCGGTCGCCATTGCTCAGCTTCTGGTGAGTGGTCGAGATCGTCATGCCGCGCGGTCCGTCGAAACGCATGGAAAAGACGGGCGTACCGGGCCACGGCGCTGCGCTGGTAACGGAAATGGCGTAGGGCTCGGGTTCGCGTGGGTCGTAGGTAACCTTGACGCTCGCCGAGGCGGCTACATCCGACAGGGTGCACACTGGCTTCGGCGTAAACTTCCAGGCTACTGCGGGAGAGGTCAGGACGGCGACGAAGAGGGCCGAAGGCAAAGCCGCAAACAGGACCGGTTGGCTCACCGGCCCGGCCTTCCCGTCTTGCCCGTACGCCGTCCCTTCTTCGCACGCTGGCGCTCGTCCGCCGGGTCCTCATACGACCCGCGTCCGATCGTCTCGCGTTTGATAGGCTTCGCGCCTTCCACAGGTTTCTCCGTGCGCCGCACGGTCATCTCGTCCAGCGTGTTCTTGCGGAAAAGCGATTTATCCGCTGGCTTCAGCGCGCCCCCTCCCGGTATTCCGAAATCGGAACCGTGCGCCTCGCGCGCCGACTGCCTCTTGAACAGCGAGCGTGAGACGGCGCCTGCCGGCGTGGGCATGTCGGTGCCGGGTCCCATGTCGTCCAGTGAGGGTTTCTTGAAGCCGGAGCCTGCAGGCTCCGAGTAGTCGCCGGCGCGGCCCATCTCATCGAGGGACGGCTTTGCGAACAGGTTCGGGCGCCCCGCCTTTGCCGCTTCTTCCTCGGCGCGGGCGGCGTCCAGCTTGCGAAAGCGTTCCTGCTCTTCCGCAGTCCTGTGCCGCGCGACACCTTTGTTGTGCCTGCCCTTCTGCTGCCCCGACACCGGGCTCAGCCGTTCGACTTCGCGTGCCAGCGGATCATCGGAGATCTCCAATTCCGCCTCGCGCAGGCGCTTGATCTCGTCGCGCAGCCTCGCCGCCCGCTCGAAGTCGAGATCGGCGGCCGCGTCGCGCATCTGCTTCTGCAGCGCCTCCAGATGCGCCGTGAGGTTGTTGCCGATCAGCGCACCCTCGTTCTCGGCAAAACCCTTGATGTCGGCGCGGACGTGGTCCTTCTCGTAGACGGAATCGAGGATGTCGGCGATGCGCGACTTCACGCTCTCCGGCGTGATCCCGTGCTCTTCGTTCCAGGCAGCCTGTTTGTCGCGCCGGCGCTGGGTCTCGGCCATGGCGCGTTCCATTGAGCCGGTGATCTGGTCGGCGTAGAGAATGACCTTACCGTCGACGTTGCGCGCGGCCCGGCCGATGGTCTGGATCAGCGAGGTCTCGGAGCGGAGAAACCCTTCCTTGTCGGCATCGAGGATGGCGACGAAGCCGCATTCGGGAATGTCCAGGCCCTCGCGCAGGAGGTTGATGCCGACCAGCACGTCGAAGGCGCCGAGGCGCAGGTCGCGGATGATCTCGATACGCTCCAAGGTCTCGATATCGGAATGCATGTAGCGCACGCGGACGCCGTTCTCATGCAGGTACTCGGTGAGGTCCTCGGCCATGCGCTTGGTCAGCACGGTGACCAGCGTGCGGTAACCCTTGGCGGTCGTGTCGCGGATTTCGCCGACGACGTCGTCCACCTGGCTCTTCGCCGGCCGCACCTCGACCGGCGGGTCGATCAGCCCCGTCGGGCGGATCACCTGCTCGGCGAAGACCCCGCCCGCCTCCTCCATCTCCCAGCCGCCCGGCGTCGCCGACACGGCGACGGAGAGCGGCCTCATCGCATCCCACTCCTCGAAGCGCAGCGGCCTGTTGTCCATACAGGACGGCAGGCGGAAGCCATACTCTGCCAACGTCGCCTTGCGGCGGAAGTCGCCGCGATACATGCCGCCGATCTGCGGAATGGTCTGGTGGCTCTCGTCGACGAAGACGAGCGCGTTGTCGGGAATGTATTCGAACAGCGTCGGCGGCGGCTCGCCCGGTCTGCGGCCGGTCAGGTAGCGCGAATAGTTCTCGATGCCGGCGCACGAGCCCGTAGCTTCCAGCATTTCCAGGTCGAAGCGCGTGCGCTGCTCCAACCGCTGCGCCTCCAGCAGCCGCCCCGCCCGCTCCAGTTCCGCCAGGCGAAGCTTCAGCTCTTCCTTGATCGACCTGATTGCCTGGTTCAGCGTCGGCCTTGGCGTGACGTAGTGCGAATTCGCATAGATCTTCACGCTCTTGAGGTCGCCCGTCTTCTGGCCGGTCAGCGGGTCGAACTCGGTTATGGCGTCGATCTCATCGCCGAACATTGAGATGCGCCAGGCACGATCCTCGAGGTGCGCCGGAAATATCTCGATCGTGTCGCCGCGCACGCGGAAGGAGCCGCGCGTGAAGTCGATGTCGCGGCGCTTGTATTGTTGCGCAACCAGGTCGGCGAGGAGCTGGCGCTGGTCGAGCCGGTCGCCGAGTGTCATCTGGAACGTCATCGCCGTATAGGTCTCGACCGAGCCGATACCGTAGATGCACGACACAGAGGCGACGATGATGACGTCGTCGCGCTCCAAGAGCGAGCGCGTCGCCGAGTGGCGCATGCGGTCGATCTGTTCGTTGATGGAGGACTCCTTCTCGATGAAGGTATCCGTCCGCGGCACGTAGGCCTCGGGCTGGTAGTAGTCGTAATAAGAGACGAAATACTCGACCGCGTTCTCGGGAAAGAAATTCTTGAACTCGCCGTAGAGCTGCGCCGCCAGCGTCTTGTTCGGCGCCAGGATCAGCGCTGGGCGCTGCGTCTGTTCGATCACCTTGGCCATGGTGAAGGTCTTGCCCGACCCGGTGACGCCGAGCAGGACCTGCGTGCGATCGTGGCGGCCGACGCCTTCGACCAGGTCGGCGATCGCGGTCGGCTGGTCGCCGGCCGGCTCGTATTCCGACACCATCTTGATCTTTATGCCGCCTTCCGACTTCTCCGGCCGCTCAGGCCGGTGCGGCACCCACAGCTTGCCATCCTTGTGCAGCGGGTTGCCGCCCTCGATCAGCTTCGACAGCGCGGCGACGGTGGCGGTGACGCCGGAATTGGAGAGAGTGTCGGCCTCCTCCAGCGTGACATCGAGGCCGGCGACAGGCATCAGACCGGCAGCGGCGCGTTCCTTGGCGGAGGCCGCGCCGCCCATCGACGTGCCGCGCCCAGTGCGGGTCGGGGAGGAGGAGCGTTCGGGGATGCGCTTCGGTCCCTTGCCTTCTCCCTTGTGGGGATGGTCCGACCGATGGTCGGGGACGGGATGAGATGTTTCGGCTTCCTTGGAAATCTCGCCGGCCCAATCCGAAATAGATCCCGAAAGCGGTGTGCCGGAAAGCTCGCGTTGCGGCGCCTCGCCGAAGCCATGCAACGGCTCGGATGCGTCGAGATAATCCGTCAGCGGACTGCCGCGACGGTGCGGCTCGCGCTTCTCTTCTCCCGTCCGCCCGGACGGCGACTTCCCTGCGGGTGATCTGGCCATGGACCGAATATGGGCGGAGTCCCGTCGGATGAAAAGGTCGCCGGCGGCTCCGCGCGACCAACGGAACGCCGCTCCTGACAATGGGTTGTCAGGAAGCGTCGTAGGGTCGCGGCGCCGCGGTTTCACGAAGCGTTCACCCGCCCCGCATAGGATCGGGCATGTTTTCGCGGCTCACGATCCTGCTGTTCGTGTTCTTCGCGGTCGCCGGTCTCCTGCACGTATCGGCGCCCGGCACATCCCACGTGGCCCGGAACATTCCGGATGGAACCGCTCCGACACCCTCCAATGTCGGCCTCACTGTTGGCCGGATCATTGCAGGCAAAGGAGACGCTCAGCCGTAGCGCAGCTTCAGCCCGACGATGGCCAGGATGAAGAACAGCGTCACCGCATTCGCGGCGATGACCGGCCACGAGGCGATCAAGACGCCGTAGACGCACCACAGCGACACGCCTGTCGCTAGCGCCGCATTGGTCACCAGCGATATCCCAGCGGCCTGGCGCTCGCGCACGATCTTGAAAAGTTGCGGCAACCAGCACAACGTCGTGGTGGTGGCCGCCAGCGCACCGAGGAACTCGACGGAGAACGGCAAAGGGAAACTTTCCGAAAGGAAGAAGCCGGATCGGCATATGCGCTGATTTGCGGCTTTTTTGAAGCCCGCCCCGCGACCGTTTAGGCCAGGCCCAACCGCTGGCTTCACTCTGGCACTGAATTTTTTGCGCTCTGCCATCTTGCCATCCAGCGGTATCCGTGTCACAAAGTGCATGTTCGGGCATTTGCCAACCCGGAGACTGGACGTTATTGACGACCCTTTCCCCGCTACCGTGAATATCTGACAAGCCCCGCTCGCGCGGGAGGCTAAGCCGTGCGCGTGGCACGGATGCCAGAAACCACCCAACGGGAAGAGGAATTTCCCATGGCGCAGACCGGAACCGTAAAGTTCTTCAATACCACCAAGGGGTTCGGCTTCATCACGCCGGACGGCGGCGCCAAGGACGTGTTCGTCCACGTGTCGGCCGTTCAGGCTTCTGGCCTGCAGAGCCTGGTCGAGGGCCAGAAGGTGACCTTCGATACCGAGCCGGATCGCATGGGCAAAGGTCCGAAGGCGGTCAACCTCCGCGTCGACTAGGCCGAGGCACGATCGATCGCCATGCGGACCCGATTTTGCCTGGCGGGGCGCCGCGGAAAGACGTTCTTTCAGGCCGATTAAAAAACTTTTCATTGTCCCATCGACGAAAATAGGGGACAAGTTCGACGTTCGGGCATTTGCCGGCCCGGAGACTGGAATGGCGTGGCATGGGACCTTTTGCGAGGCCCGGCTCGGTCCGTGAAACGAGAAGGTCTCGGCAAGACCCCGGCGCGGCCCATCTGTTTCTTCTCCTCCAGTAAAGGACCGACGCGACGTGGCGCGCCGCGCCATGTCGGAAAGCAATCTGATGGGAGAGAAGGAGCTTTCCATGCCGCAATCCGGTACCGTCAAGTTCTTCAATCATGCCAAAGGTTTCGGCTTCATCACGCCGGATGACGGCAACAAGGACGTCTTCGTTCACATCTCGGCTGTTCAGGCTTCCGGCTTGCCGGGACTGAACGATGGCCAGAAGGTGACGTTCGACACCGAGCCCGACCAGCGCGGCAAGGGCCCGAAGGCGGTCAACCTGTCGGTCGGCTGAGCCTCCCCGTCCGGCCGCCGAAAGGGGGGCGGCGGCGCAGGAATACGGCAGCAAGGACGTCGTGACCATCCGGGCGGTTGCCGCGCGGATATCGTGGTGATGCGCCGCCAGCGTGAGCAGCGAAAAGCGAGCCACTTGTGAAACTGCCACGCACGTTGGACTGCTGGCGGATTGCTCAAAGCTTTGCTCGTGTACCTCTCGGAGGCGGGGCGCCCTATGTCCGGTTATTTTGGCACGCAGATCCAGCAGCGCCTGCAGGCGCAGGCTGAGGAAAGTGCGGAATTCATCAATGCGACTCCGGGCGCCTGCCAGACCGGACGTATGATGGGTTGCGATGACCCGAAACGGCTTGGGTGGGAGCGGATCATCGAGTTCCTCGAACGGGACGGCATATGCGGCTTCCGCCTCGTGCCGGCCAGCGAGGTGCAGGAGATACGCTCCCGCCTGGAAGAGCGGGATTTCCGCTTCGATACCTGGGACGTATTCCTCGCGGACCGGCGGACTGCGGAGTCTGCCTCGGCGGCGATCCTCTCACGCGGCCTGTCGGAGGACTTGCTCGAACTTGAAAGCCCAACCGATCCCGAAGGCGAATACACGGCGCGAATACAAGCACTCATGGGCACGGTGGGCGTGGTTCCGTTTTCAGGGTCGATGCTTACGGGGTCGGCGGCAACGACGCTGGCTATCGGCGACAGGGAGGGGAATGTCGTAGCCGCAGCGCACGCCTATCTGCCGCACAACGCTTACAGCGTGTATCATCGATATGCCTGGGGCGGACTGGTCGCCGTGGCGCACTCTCAGCGGGGAAAAGGGCTTGGCAACTACGTCAACGCGCTTATGGTGGCCAGCGCGTTCCGTGATCTCGGCGCAACCCACATCTACGAGCTCGTCTCTGCCACGAACGTTCCCTCCCGACGGATGGTCCAATCCTGCGGACTTCTTCCCGAACCCGGCCTTGTATCTGGGGTCGCACTGCCAAACGAAGGCAGGCGCTTCACCCGGTAGTCGGCTGTTCTTTCCTACACCAGGAACGGGTTGCCGCGCCGTTCCTCGCCGAACCGGCCGCCCGGTCCGTGTCCGCAGATGAAGCCGATCTCGTCGCCCAGCGGCAGGAGCTTCTCTTTGATAGAGCGTATGAGCGCAGCATGATCGCCGCCCGGCAGGTCGGTGCGGCCGATCGAGCCGTGAAAGAGCACGTCGCCGACATGCGCGAACTTCGTCGCGTCGTTGTAAAAGACAACATGGCCCGGCGCATGCCCGGGACAATGCAATACCTTGAAGGAATGGTCGCCGAACGAAACCACCTCCCCTTCGGTGAGGAAACGGTCCGGCGTGCAATTGCGCACCCCGTCTGCGATGCCGTAGCGCGCCGCCTGCGCCTCCAAATTGGCCAACATCCGCGCATCCGCCTCTTGCGGTCCGACGATATCGACGCCGAGGGCCTCCTTCAGCTCCATCGCGCCGCCGGCATGGTCGATGTGGCCGTGCGTGATCCAGATCGCCTCGATCGTCAGCCCGTTGTCGTCGATGAACTTGCGGATACGGTCGACCTCACCGCCCGGATCGACAACGACGCCTTGCTTGGTCTCGGCGTCGAAAAGGATCGTGCAGTTCTGCTGGAATGGCGTAACGGTGATGATGGCGGCGTTCAACTGGCCCATGGACACGTTTCCCGGCTTTTCACCTGCGGGCTATCATGACAGGCCTTCGACCGCAAACGGATCGGGCGGCCATCCTCGCGGACGGAACCGCCCGACGACAGGAAATCCGTTACGCCTTGTTCATGCACTTCATGACGGCGCCAACGATGGCCGTCAGGATGCCGCCGCCGACGACACCGCCTACCGCGTCGCCGAGCATCCCGCTCATGGCGCTGGCGGCCGCCGGATTGGTGAGCAGGTTGGTCAGGATCTCACCGCCGGCGATGCCTCCGATCGCGCCGCTCAGGATTTTCGGCAGTTGCGTCATGGCCGCGGATTTGACCGCGGCGCCGACCGCCTGGCCGCCGATGATGCCGGTGATGATCTGGACGACAAGTTGCATGATGACGCTGCTGTTCATGCGTATTCCCTCCTCGATGCGCCGACAGAAGTGAGTCGGCGCATCAATGAGACGCCGAATATCTGGAAAGTCAAATGCCCGGCCGGACAGGAAGCCGCAAATGAAAAGGGCGGGCTGGAAGCTTCCGGCCCGCCCTTTTCGATTTAAGCCCCCGAAGTCTATTCCGCGGCCGCCGCGTGTCTCGGCTGCACTTCTGCCGAATAGTCGTTCATCAGCGTCTTGGTGATCTCGCCGACCTCGAATCTGTAGGGCCCGACCTCGGACACAGGCGTAACTTCCGCCGCCGTGCCGGACAGGAAGCATTGCTCGAAGCCTTCCAGCTCCTCCGGCATGATCGCCCGCTCCACGACCTTGAAGCCGCGACGTTTCGCCAGGTCGATCACGGTGCGCCGGGTTATGCCGTCGAGGAAGCAGTCCGGCGTCGGCGTGTGCAGGACCCCGTCCTTGACGAAGAAGACGTTGGCGCCGGTCGCCTCGGCGACCTGGCCACGCCAGTCGAACATCAGGGCGTCGGCATAGCCCTTGTCTTCCGCAGCGTGCTTGGAAAGCGTGCAGATCATGTAGAGACCCGCCGCCTTCGATTTCGACGGCGCCGTGCGCGGGTCGGGACGGCGGTATTCGGCGATGTCGAGGCGGATGCCCTTCAGCTTCTGCGCCGGATCGAAATAGCTCGGCCACTGCCAGATGGCGATGGCGCAATTGATGCGGTTGTTCTGCGCCGAGACGCCCATCATCTCGCTACCGCGCCAAGCGATCGGCCGCACATAGGCGTCGAGGAAACCCTGCTTCTTCAGGAGTTCCCGGCACGCATTCTCGATCTCGGCAACGCTGTAGGGTATCTTGAAGCCGAGGATACGCGCCGATTCATGCAGCCTCTCGGTATGTTCGGCCAGCTTGAATATCTCGCCGCCATAGGCGCGCTCGCCTTCGAACACGGCGCTGGCGTAATGCAGCCCGTGAGTCAGTACGTGGATCTTGGCTTCCTTCCACGGCACGAATGCGCCGTTCATCCAGATGAAACCGTCCAACTGGTCGAAAGGAACCGCAGCCATGACTACCTCGCTTGGGCAAAGCCCGCTATGATTGAACTCTATACCGCGCGGCGCGTTAATGCCAACCGCGCGAGGCTTGCCGCCTGCAAATCGGGGCATTCCCCAAGGTATCTCGACGGAAGATTAGGAAAAACCGGCCGTGACATACCTTTTCGTTCGCAATAGGCCGAAAAGCTTGGCAAAAATTATCAGTGCCCGCGATATATGTCAACAAGGCTGACATAATTTTACGGACAAACGAGGATTGAATGGTGGAAACTTCGGCAGCCACGGCCAAGAAATCCGATCCGGGGAGCGGACCGGTCGTCGCCGACCGCCCGACCGTGCCGAGCGGCGAGGACATCGACTTCACGATCATCGAGCTGCTGTTCTTCGCCTATCGCGACTTCACCTCCGATCCGGACCAGATCCTGGCGCAATACGGCTTTGGGCGCGCGCATCATCGCATCGTGCACTTCGTCAATCGCCGGCCGGGGCTGACGGTGGCCGAGCTCCTGGACGTGCTCAAGATCACCAAGCAGAGCCTTGCCCGGGTGTTGAAGCAACTCATCGACACGGGCCACATCGTCCAGGTTCAGGGACCACGCGACCGGCGCCAGCGCGAACTCCATCCGACGGCGAAGGGACGTGCGCTTTCGCTCGCTCTCGCCGCGCCACAGTCCCGCCGCATCGCCAAGGCACTCGAAGGCGCTGGCGTGGGCGACCGGGCGGCGGTGGAGCGTTTCCTCAGGAACATGGTCGATCCGGAGTTGCGGGCACAGATCGGCAAGGCGCCCGTGGCGGGCGCGGGTGACAGCGGCGCAGGGGAGAGTTGAGGAGAATATCGACATGGTGGAGCACGCTCCCGTTCCAGGCGATGACGCCCCGCACCTGCTTGTCGTCGACGACGACACACGCATTCGCACGCTCTTGCGCGAATTCCTTACCAGCAACGGCTTCCGCGTCACCGTGGCCGGCGCCGCCGACGAGGCCCGGCGCAAGCTGGAAGGGCTCGATTTCGACCTGATCGTGCTCGACATCATGATGCCGGGCGAGAGCGGTGTGGAACTGACGCGTTCGCTGCGCGCCGACAAGGACGTGCCGATCCTGATGCTGACAGCGCTTTCGGAGACCGACAGCCGCGTCACCGGCCTGGAGGCCGGCGCCGACGACTATCTGCCGAAGCCGTTCGACCCGCGCGAACTGATACTTCGGGTCAACAACATCCTGCGCCGTGGCGGCCCTTCCTCGGCCCCGAAGCTGGAGCAGGTCGTCTTCGGGCCCTATACGTTCCAGATCGCCCGGCGCGAACTGAAGCGCGGCGGCGAGCCGCTTAAGCTGACCGACCGCGAGCAGGAGATCCTGGCGATCTTCGCCGAGCGCGCCGGCGAGACGATTCCGCGGCATGAATTGGTGTCGGGCGATTCCGACGTCGGAGAACGCACGATCGACGTGCAGATCAACCGGCTGCGACGCAAGATCGAGCGCGATCCGTCCAATCCGGTCTGGCTGCAGACAGTGCGCGGCATCGGCTATCGTCTGAGCGTGGAATAGCTTCCAGCGGGCGGTGTTGGAATCAATAGATCCCGGGAACGAGACGATAGCGGACCTCCTGCCGATATTCATCATAGCCGGGCAATCGGTCTTCGAGGAATTTCTCCTCGTCGGCCAACCGCCAGACCAGCAGCGCCGTCATGGGAACAATGAGAAGCAGTCCGCACCCGAACCGAGCGCGAGCGGAATGCCGAGGAACATTAAGACCGCTCCCGAGTACATCGGGTGGCGAACGATCATATAGGGGCCGGTGGTGTTGATTTGCTGGCCCTGGCCGATTTCGACCACGCCTGGCCAAGCTTTCCAGAGGTTCCTGCGGCGCGCCCGGAGCATCCGTTTGACGCCCACTGGCCTTAACCCCAAATAAGATTTCTTGAAGCCTGCCGGCTGGAATAGAATGGCAGCGGGGCTCGTCGCGGGCGAAGCCCACCAACGCCGGAATGGATATGGCGACCACGGAAGCCGAGGGGAAACAGACGGAGCCGAAGGCGAGCGCGGTGGAGAAGGCGCGCGCGCGGCCCGCGTCGCTCGGGCCGCGAATCGACGGAGCGAGGCGGCGGCTCTCCGGCCTGCCGGCCGTCTGGAGCCGCTTCTGGCGCGTCGTCTCGCGCTACATGCCCAAGCGCCTCTACGCCCGTTCGCTCATTATCGTAATCGCGCCGATGATCCTGCTCCAGTCGGTCGTCACCTTCGTCTTCATGGAACGCCAGTGGCAGACCGTGACGAACCGGCTTTCGGTCGCCG
>JBQCFA010000481.1:0-6313 GCA_051959695.1 Rhizobiaceae bacterium | reverse complement strand
CGGTGCGTAGATCTTGAGGCCCTTTTTCTCGAACTGGTCGACAAGATCCTTTTCGCGCGCCAGGTGCTGACCCATGCTCCAGTCGGTCGCGTCGGCGGCGGCCTTCTGGAACTTCTTCTGCAGATCGGGCGACATCGCCTTCCAGACCTTGCTCGAAACCGAGAGCACGTCGAAGCCGACCAGGTGCGCGGTCAGCACGATCTGCGACATGACCTCGTAGAACTTCATGTTCTGGACGTTCGGCAGGGGGTTGTCCTGTCCGTCGATGGCGCCGGTCTGCAGGCCGGTATAGACCTCCGCATAGTCCATCGCCACCGGGTTGGCGCCGAGCGACTTGCCGAGGAACTGCCAGGCCTCGCCGCCGGGCATCCTGAGCTTGACGCCGGCCATGTCTGCGGGCGTGGTGATCTTCTTGTCGGGCTTCAGGCCAACCTGGCGGACGCCGAAATAGGTCGGGGCGAGAACGCGCACGCCAAGCTTCTCTTCGGTCCGCTTCTTCAGGTCCTCGCCCATCTCGCTGGCGAAGAACTTCTTCAGGTGATCCGTGTCGCGGAAGACATAGGCGGCGGTGACGATCGACCATTCCGGCATCTGCTTGGAATAGTCCTGGGGCGCGATGTTGCCCATTTCGAGGTTGCCGCGCTGCAGGGCGACCAGTTCGGTGCCCTGCTTGAACAGCGTGCCGCCATAGTAGCCCTGGTAGTCGAAGTCGTCCTTTATGGCGTCGGAGAACTTCTTCATCATCTGCGCGCGGATGTCCTGGTCCGAGAAGACCGCGGAAAAGCGTAGTTTCGGCTTGTCCGCCGCCAGAGCGGGCAAGGCGGTGGATGCCGCGAGAAGGCCGCCCGCGACGAGGGTCTGCCTGCGTGTGAGTTTCATTTCTTTTCCTCCCTTGTTGCTGGAGCTGCCGCTCCGGTTCCTAAAGTGCATTGATCCTTTCGAACATGCCCTTCGGCCAGCTCTTCGAGAGCGGCGACTCCAGGTATTTCTTGTTCGAGTAAGCCTGGAACGCCTTGACGTCGGGCGTGTAGACGTCGAGCCCCTTTTCCTTGAAGAAGGAGACGAGTTCGGCCTCCTGCTTCAGGTACTCGCCATCGCTCCATTCGAACGCCGCGACAGCCGCGGCCTGCATCGCCTTCTGCTGATCGGGAGCAAGGCCGTCGAAGAGCTTGACGCTGGTGAGCAGCATGCCGAAGCCGACATTGTGGCTGGTCAGCACGATCTGGTCGGTCACCTCGTAGAACTTCATCAGCTTGTCGTTGGGCAGCGGATTGTCCTGTGCGTCGATGGCTCCGGTCTGCAGGCCGGTATAGACCTCCGCATAGTCCATCGCGATCGGGTTGGCCCCGATCGACTCGCCGAGGAACTGCCAGGACTCGCCGCCGGGCATGCGCAGCTTCACCCCGGCGAGGTCCTCCGGCCTGTCGACTTTCTTCTTGCCGCGCAGATTGAGCTGGCGCGTGCCGTAATAGGCGGGCGCCAGGATCACGATGCCCATCTGTTCACGCGCCATCTTCTTGAACTCGTCGCCGATGTCGCTCGCGAAGATGGCTTTGAGGTGCTTGGCGTCACGCACGAGGTAGGCAGCGGTGAGGATGTCGAAGGCGGGAACCTGCTTGGCGAAGTCGGAGGGCGGCATCAGCGCCATCTCGAGATTGCCGCGCTGCACCGCGACGATCTCGGTGCCCTGCTTGTAGAGCGTGCTGCCGAAATACGGCTTGAAGTCGAAACCCGGACCGAGCTTCCTGGCGAAGATATTGACGAGGGCCTGGGAACGCGGCGCGTCGGCGGTGGTGGAATCCGCGAATCTGAGGCGGATAGGCTCTGCTGCCCGCGCCTGCGTTGCGACGGCGAGCGTCGCCGCCGTGCCCAGGAAGGTTCGTCTGGTGATCGGACGGGACAAGTTCGGTTCCTCCTCAATGTCTTCCGAAAGAGTGCTCTGGGACGCCTTGGCCCACGCCTTCGATGGCGAGCACCGCGCCCGCCAGCGGCTCGGCGGCGAGCGCGCTTTCGGACATGAATTTGCGGGCGGTCGTGACGAAGAGCGTCTTCAGTTGCGGTCCGCCGAAGCAAACGCAGGTCGGATTCGTGACCGGCAGCTCGATCGCCTGGTCGACATGTCCATCCGGGGTGTAGCGAACGACGCGGCCGCCGGCGAAGAACGCTGCCCACAGGCAGCCATCGACGTCGACGCAGGCGCCGTCGGGACGCTCCCCGGTCTTCGACTAGTCCGCGAACAGCCGTCGGTTCGAGATTCGGCCGTCGTCCAGGTCGAGATCGAAGGCAAAACTCAGGTGGCGTCGCGTGTCGGTGAAATACATCGTTCGCCCGTCCGGCGAGAAGGCGATGCCATTGGACACGATGGTGTCCGAAAACATCCGTTCGACCGTGCCGTCCGGATCGACGCGATAGAGGCTGCCGATGCGGTTTGAGAGACCTTTGTCCATGGTCCCGATCCACAGCCGTCCATGGGCGTCGACGCGGCCGTCGTTCAGCCTTGTGTCGCCTTCCTCGTCGATTGAGACGAAGGGCGCGAGCGCGCCGGTGGCGAGGTCGAGGAACTGCAGCCGGCGGTCGGTCGCGACAAGTCTCCTCGATGTTCCGGCGAGCGCCTGGCATCCAAGGTATTCGACTTCGATGGCGTGGGTGGCCGGCTTTCCGGCGCGCCCATCCAGTAGCCTGTGGATCCGTGATGTCTCTATATCGATCCACGAGAGCTCGCTTGCATCGGCGTCCCACAGCGGTGTCTCGCCGAGGCGATCGGTCGTATTTGCGATCGCCTCGATCCTGGGCTTTGTGGACGTGGCGCTCATGCCGCGGCCTCGAAATGCCGGATCATCGAGCCGGCGTCCGGCCTTACACCGGTAAACAGTTCGAAGGCGCGCACGGCCTGATAGACAGCCATGCCCGAGCCGGGAATGGTGCGGCAACCGATGGCGGCGCCCTTGCGCAAAAATTCGGTCCGCTCCGGGAAATAGACGATGTCGGCCGCCCATTGGCCGGCGGACAGAAGCTCGACGGGAAAGGGCGTGCCAGGATAGCTGGCCATGCCGATCGGCGTGGCGTTCACCACGCCCTGGGCGCTGGCGAGTGCCTCCTCCACGTCCTGCGTCGCCTGGAAGGCTTGCGTGGCGCTTCCGACAAGCCGGCGGGCCAGGGATCTCGCCCGTTCGGCATCCTTGTCGATGATGGCGAGCCGGCCTGCTCCGAGCTGGACAAGGGCATGCGCCACCGCGGCGCCGGCGCCGCCCGCACCGAACAGGACCACGCGCTCGACCGGCAAGGCGGGATCCGAAAGGCGCAGGCTTTCGGCGAAGCCCCAGCTGTCGGTGTTGTGTCCGATGCGACGCCCCCCCTGCATCACCACGGTGTTGACGGCGCCGATCAGCTCTGCCTCTGGCGACAGCGCGTCGAGCGTGGGGATCACGGCCTGCTTGAAGGGGTGGGTGACATTCAGCCCTGCAAAGCCAAGCTGCGTAGCGGCCCGGACGACGGAGCCGATCTCCGAATCCTCGAAGCCGAGAACGTCGAAATCGATCAGCAGGTACCGGAAAGGTATGCCAAGGCGGATGCCCTCGCGCTCATGCATGATCGGCGAGCGCGATGCCTGTATGCCCCGGCCGGCGAGCCCGACGAGGATGGCGTCGGGGTCGCGGGTCGCGCCGACACTCTCGCCGACGAGCGCGCGCAGCCGGTCGAACGCGGCCCCCGTGCATCCCTCCAAGCGATCCTCCCTGATCGGCTTAGCTTGCCGTACTTGTGTAGAGCGGACTCGGACCGGTATATGATCTCATCCGGGTTTCATGATGTACGAACTGGTTAGTTCTGTCAACAAAGCCGCCGCAGCGGAGATGGAAGCATATGAAATTGAAGGATAAACCGGAGGCGCGTCCTACATCGGGACGCGGCGGGACGCGCAACTACGACCGGGAAGGAACGAGGCGGAATATCCTGGAGATCGCCTCGGAGGAGTTCGCCCTCAACGGTCTTTCCGGCGCCCGCATCGACGAGATCGCCGCCCGGACACGCGCCAGCAAGCGGATGATCTATTATTATTTCGAAGACAAGGACGGCCTCTATCTCGCCGCGCTCGAGAACGCCTATCGGGAGGTGCGGGAGGGCGAGGCCAAGCTGGACACCGAAGGGCTTCCGCCGATAGAGGCGTTGAGGAAGCTGGTGGAGTTCACCTTCGACCATCACCAGAGCCACGAGGAATTCATCCGCATGGTGATGATCGAGAACATCCACAACGGCGAGTACCTCGATCGGTCGCAGATGATCCGCGACCTCAACGTGCGGGCCATCGACAACATTGCGGAGATCTATTCCCGCGGCGTCGAGGAAGGCGTGTTCCGCGAGGGTCTCGATCCGCTCGAACTGCACTGGCAGGTGAGCGCGCTCTGCTTCTTCAACGTGTCGAACCGCGCCACCTTTTCCAAGATTTTCGGTCGTGACCTCGGCGCCGAAGAGAATGGGGGTTCCCTTCGCAGCAACGTGGTGGACATGGTATTGCGCTTCGTCACCCGTAACGAAAAGCTGGCCTGAGCAAGCTTTGGCGACATGCAACGGTCGGGCGACATCGTCCAAGGCGGATAGCGATACGTGCTGCAATCGAAGCTACAAGGGACAATGACGGAACAAAGCAAAAGCCGCGATAGGGACCTGAGGCTCGCCGTGGCCCCCATGATGGACTGGACGGACCGTCATTGCCGCTTCTTTCACCGGCAACTGACGAGCCGTACCGTCCTCTATACCGAGATGGTGGTGGCGGATGCCGTGCTCCATGGCGACCGGGAGCGGTTGCTCGGCTTCTCCGAGGCCGAACAGCCCCTTGCGCTGCAACTCGGCGGTTCCGATCCGGCGAAGCTCGCCGTTGCGGCCGGGATCGGCGAGGAATTCGGCTACACGGAAATCAACCTCAATGTAGGCTGCCCGTCCGACCGCGTGCAGTCGGGCACGTTCGGCGCCTGCCTGATGCGCACGCCGGAACTGGTCGGCGCGTGCGTGGCGGCGATGAAGCGGACCGTTTCGATCCCTGTCACGGTGAAATGTCGGCTCGGCGTCGACGAGCAGGATCCCGAGACGGCGCTCGACGCGCTGGCCGAGGCGGTATTCGCCGCGGGCGCCGACGCGCTCTGGGTGCATGCGCGCAAGGCCTGGCTGGAAGGGCTGAGCCCGAAGGAGAACCGCGAGATCCCCCCGCTCGACTACGATCGCGTCTATAGGCTGAAGGAGCGCCATGCCGGGCGGTTCATCGGCATCAATGGCGGTATCCGCACGGCCGACGAGGCGCGCGAACATCTGCTCCACCTCGACGGGGTCATGTTCGGACGCGCCGCCTATCACGAACCGGCGATGCTCGCCGGCCTCGATGCGATCCTGGGAGCGCCGCCGGCGATGCCCGTCGATCTCGGCGCAGTGGTCGAGGCGATGGCCGACTATGCCGAAAGGCATATCGCGCGCGGAGGGCGGCTGGCGAACGTCACCCGCCACATGGTGGGCCTTTTCCACGGCCTGCCCGGCGCGCGGCGCTACAGGCAGATACTCTCCACCGAGGCGACGCGTCCCGGCGCCGGGCCGGAGGTGCTCCTGGAGGCTTTCGCGGCGGTCAAGCCCTTATCGCACGAAGAAGCGGCCTGATCCTCAGTCGTAGAGAATCATGCGGTCGCCGCGTACGTCGAATCCGGAAAGCGAATTGACGAAATTCATGCCGAGCAGGCTTTCGCCGAGGTTGCCGGGCGCGGCGATCAACACGGCCATGTGCCGGCGCCTGATCTTGCCGACCGAAAGCTCGTCGACCGTCACGCTCGCCGCCTGAGCCGGCCCGTTCGCCGTCATCACCGGCAGATTGTAGTCGAGCCTGTCCGTATCGATGCCGGCGCGGCTTGCGTCGTCCGAGGTCAGCACCGTGCGCGTCGCGCCCGTGTCGACGATCATCGGGATGCCGACGCCATTGACGTCGGCGCGGACGCCGAAATGGCCGTTGTCGAGTTTCTCCAGTGTGACGACGGCACGACCCTTTCCGTCGACAGAAGAGAGCGGGCTACCGGGAATGAGGCCGGCGGTGACGCGATAGCCGAAATCCTGCAATTCGTAGCGGTACTGGAAGCCCGCGACGAGGACGAGGATCGCGAGGACCCAGACGGCGAGGCTGCGTAACGCCTGACCGATCGGCCGGCGCGAGCCGAGAATGCCGGCCGCGATCACCAGGCCCCAGAGCGCGAGATAGACGCCACGCCCAAACTTGTCGTTGCCGATGCCGAAGGTGGAGCCGGAATCGTTGTTGACGACGAGCAGGATCAGCGTGACCCCG
>JBQCFA010000480.1:0-9751 GCA_051959695.1 Rhizobiaceae bacterium | reverse complement strand
ACGGACGGATGACCAATGTCGAACTGGCGCGACGGGTCGGCATCTCGGCGCCTCCGTGTCTGAGACGCGTGAAGCGCCTCGAGGAGGCCGGCATCATCCGCGGCTACCGCGCGCTCCTCAGTGCCCCTGCCCTCGGCCTGGACGTCGTCGCCTTCTGTCTGATCGGCCTGCACCGCCAGTCCGACGCCGAACTCAAGGCTTTTGCGGAGAGCGCGCGCAGATGGCCGCTGGTGCGGGAAGCTTGGATGGTGTCCGGAGATTCGGACTTCCTGCTGCACTGCGTCGCGCCAGATCTCGGCGTCTTTCAGAATTTCGTGATAGAGGAACTTGCGGCAGCGCCGAACGTTGACACGGTTCGCACGGCGCTGACCATCCGCCAGATCAAGGATGAAGGTCTGGTGACAATCGGCTAGGGAACCGCCGGCGATGGGGGTCCATGCTGATTTCCGTCGAGAAGAACTTCATATTCGTCCACGTCGCCAAGACTGGCGGGCAGGCGCTCAAGGCCATGTTGAAGCCGTACGCCGTCCCGAAAGCGCAGGGACAATGGCGTCGGCTCCTGTCGCACCTGCCTGTTCGCGAAGGCTTCGATGCCCAGTTCGGACCGCACGCTTCGGCACGTTGGGCAAAGCTGAAGCTGCCGCCCGACTTCTTCGACGACGCCTTCAAGTTCGCGCTGGTGCGCAATCCCTACGATCTGGCGGTCTCGCTCTATTCTTTCGTTCGCAGCGAGCCGCATCACCACCGGCATCAACAGGCCATGAACCTGAGCTTCCTGGAATTCCTGCGGCTGGAGGAGCGCCGCGGCGCGTGGCGTCGGCGAGACCAGTTTTCCATGCTGTGCGGCTACAAGGGCGAAATGCTGGTCGATAAGATCTACCGATTCGAGGAGATCGAGGAGGCCTTCGCCGACATTGCACGCCGCCTCGACCTCCCCGGAGCGGAGTTGGCCCGCAAGAACGCAAGCCGGCGGGGCCCCTACCAGGAGTATTACGGCGACGGTGAGCGGGCGCTTGTCGAGCGAATATGGCGGCGCGACCTGGAGCGTTTCGGATATTCGTTTTGATGGTTCCCCAAGCACCGGCACATGCCGGGGATCATGGAACCTGCGGCTGGAAGCAACCTTGGCGGATCGCAGTCATCCCGGCGGAAGATGCCTCGTGATCCAATCCCGTTCCGCGTCCCATGCATGCCGTTTCCAGCCTTCCCATCCGAAACCGTAGAGCCGGATGGCCGCGCAGTCAGCGGGAAGCTTCGCCAGGGCATAGCGGACGCCGATGAAGCCGGTGCTGGGAAACAGGCGGCGTCTACTCTCCGCGCCGATTCCCAGCTCATCGCAGCAATCCTCATAGAACTGCGGCGGTAACACCGTAACTTCCTTGCCCTCCCGGCCGAAGACGGCGATCGCCTTAGCGGTCCAGTCCGCCCTGCGGCCCTTGAGGCGCGAGAGGATATTCGGCTTCGGATGATAGCGCGCGATGATCGCCGGATGGTATGGCAGGATGATCTTGCGGGCAGTCCGGAAGACGACCGAGTCGGTATAACCCCTCCCGTCGAGGCGGGCCTGCATGGAGTTTCCGGAGTTCATCACGAAAAGCAGATCGGTCCTGGTGCCAATCCGCGCCGGACCTTCCGGCGGTTCGTTGAACCGAATGACGATGTCGGAAGCGTCTATACGCTCGGCGTCGCCCTCGGCGAGAACGGCGTTGCCTACCACGGCGACAAGTCTCTTCATGGCCCAGCTACGACCAGCCGGCCGCCATCACGGCAGGATTCACGAGCATCGTCTCCGTACCGCCCCGCCAAGAGCCTCGTTGCCACCATTCAAGGCAAAATAGTGGCCGATCTCGCCTCGACCAGATGCGCCGCACGCAAGCTGTTACGATCGTTTGCGCCAGCGCCGGTTTTCGCGGGCGACGGCGCCACGCAGGAAGGGACGGCGCACCTCATGCGCCAGCCATTCGAGGATGCTTTTTTCCTTCTTCTGCAACACGGTTCCGCCGAGTTCCCTGTCGATCTCGCGAATGACGATCGGGCGGGCGCTCAAGACGCGCGCGCCATGCAGCCATTGCATCTGGACGAAAGAGTCGACGGGCCGGTCGAACGTCTCCGTCGCGGCGAGCAGCAGGGCGGCGGCCTCCCGCCCGATCAACTCGACCTGCATCCCGAGCGACGGCAGGAACGGTTCGATGAGCGCCACGCCGTCGGAGCGGTGGACCACCTGGCCATTTTCGCCGCGCTCCCAGCGTGGAAAGCGGACATAGTCCCGCGGTCCGACGACCTCGACGACTGCCGCCAGAACCTCCTGGAAACGGGGCTGGAGCGACACGTCGTCTTCCACGACAAGTCCGGCATCGAGTCCGTTTTCCACAATCGCGTGCCAGGCCCTGCGATGAGACAGGAAGCAAGCGATCTCCGTGTCGTGGAGCCTGAACGGATAGGCGGGCGCATGAAGACGGCGGCGGTAAACGGCGTCGACCTCATCGTGGCTCAGCTTCAGGCCGTCGACCGCCTCGATGACCTCCACCGGCTCAGGCAGCTGACCACGGAGCGTTTCGACCTGCTGGCGGCGCTTTTCTGCCCGCTCCAGATGGATGATGAAGGCGCGGATGTTTCCCAATGCGTTCAGGGTCTCTTGGGGATCGCGGAACAGCTTGCGCCGAAATCCCTCGCCACGATATGTCCTAGAAGATCGGTGCCGAGCGGCGACGCGCCCCGTTTGTCGATATTCAGCATCAATCCTCGTTCAGTGACGCAGGCAGCGGATCAGGCCTTCCCGGTCTCCCGGGACGATTCCTTCGGGGCGGAGGCGCTTTCCGCCTCGGCCCAGAGCCGCTCGTATACCGTCCTGATGGCGCCCGCCTCCGCGGCAAGCGAAAAATTCCTGGTAACGAATTCCAGAGCGTTGCGGCCGTGGGCTTCGGCCAGGAGCGGATCTTTCAGATACGGTTCGATGGCGCGAGTCAAGGCGTCCAGATCGCCGGCCGCCACCATGGCGCCGTTCACCTCGGGGCGGACCATGGATGGGTAAGATCCGGCATCCGAGGTGACGATAGCCGTCTGCGAGGCCATGGCCTCGAGCGGCGTCAATCCGAACCCCTCGTTGCGCGACGGCGCGACGAAGAGTGACATGCGACGGTACCACAGCGCGATGTCCTCGACATCGCCGAGGAACACGACCCTGTCGGTAAGGCCCGCATCCCCGAGCTTCTGCCTCAGACCGCGCTCAAACGCCTGGTTGTCCGACGTCGTCCGCCCGGTAATGATCGCGGTCCAGTCCGGATATCTCGGCAAGAGCCGAATCATCGCTTCGACGAAGAGGTCCGTACCCTTCTGATGCCGGATGCGGCCCGAGCAGCCGATTGCATATTTGCCCGGAAGTCCGCTCGCCGTGAATCTGTCTTCGGCACTGCTCGGCGGCCGAAAGGCCGACATGTCGGTGCCGTGCGGGATGACGGTGTAGGGCACCTCCAGATAGCTGCCCGAGCGTTCGCTAGTGGCGATGACGGCATCGACACGGCGTAGCATCCAACGCGTGAACGGCTGATGCCGCCTCTGCCCGGCGGAGTTGAAGATCACGCGCAGGGGTGCCTTCAATACGTCGCGCAGGAACAGCCCGACGATCATCTCGTTGTTGCGCCGACAGTGCCAGATGCGCACGGGGCGTCCGAGCGGCTTTCGTAGGAGGCCGACAACACTGCGCCAGCGAATACGCGGCACCGCGGGTGGCAGGTCGAAGCCGAGCGCGGCGATCTTCAGCGTCTTCGCCTGCTCCGGCACCAGTTGCACGACCACGGTCGTGCCGCCGGACTGGCGCCAGTTGAAGTTGGTCGCGACGACCTCGATATCCGCGATGGCGACGGCCAAGGAATTTCCCCTAAAGATCAGGCTGCCGGCCGGACCGGATTTGCGGCCGGGCGAACGCGGCCAGCGTAGGAGCCTAGCGCCAGTTGACGGCAACGATCTCGTAGCCGTGCGCGCCGCCGGGAGCGTTCACCTCGATCACCTCGCCAACACCCTTGCCGATCAAAGCCCTGGCTATCGGCGACGAGATCGAGATGCGGCCGGACTTCACGTCGGCCTCCTGGTCGCCGACGATCTGGTACGTCTTCTCTTCCTCGGTGTCTTCGTCGACCAGGCGGACGGTTGCCCCGAACTTCACCTTGTCGCCGGAAAGCTTCGACACATCGATCACTTCCGCGCGCGCCACCAGATCCTCGAGCTCGTTGATGCGGCCCTCGTTGAGGCTCTGCGCCTCCTTGGCCGCATGATATTCGGCGTTTTCCGACAGGTCGCCATGCGAGCGCGCCTCCGAGATCGCCTCGATGATGCGCGGCCGCTCTTCCTGCTGGCGCCAGCGCAGTTCCTCCTTGAGCGTCTCATGTCCATGAGCGGTCATCGGAACCTTGTTCATCGGCATCGACCTTTCCTGTTCCTCGCCCGCGCGGCCGGCCGGGACCGCGAGGCATAAAAAGAAAACGGCCCGCAAGCACTGGCTAACGGAACCGTTTCACCTCAGTTGCGCTGAATATAGCAACGTTTCGGTGCTTTTCACGAAAAAAATTTGCCCGGGGGCCGTGCCAACCACGTCGTCCCCGGAATTTGCGCCATTGTCCGATGCCGCCACATTCCTATCTTGCCATCGATGCAGCCCAAGTCCGCGAATATCGCTCACGCTCTCATTTTCGCCTTCGCCGCGGTTGCCTTGCTGACGCCCCTGGCGGCGCCTGCATCTGCGGCGGGCGGCGAGACTTTCGAGACGAAAGAAGTCAAGGTGCGCGCCGAGGTCATGGCGGATGGGCTCGAGCACCCGTGGGGCCTGGATTTCCTGCCGGACGGAGCGGTGATCGTGACCGAACGCCCCGGACGGGTCAGGCTTTTCGTCGACGGCCGCCTTTCCGACCCCCTTCCCGGCGCTCCCAAGGTGCTCGCGGGCGGCCAAGGCGGACTTCTCGACGTGACACTGGCGAAGGATTTCGCCAGGAGCGGCACGCTCTTCCTGTCCTTCACGGCGGGTGGGCCTTCAGGCGGTGGCACGGCCGTGGCGCGGGCAAGGCTCGTCCGCGACAAGAGCGGTGCGAGGCTCGAGGACACCAAGATCATATTCTCGGTGAAGAAGAAGACCGGAACCCACCAATACGGCTCGCGCATTGTCCTCGACCGGGACGGCAATCTCTTCGTCACGACTGGCGACGGCGGCCAGCCCGACCGTGCCCAGGACCCCTTCGACGGCCAGGGCTCCGTCCTGCACATCACGCCAGACGGCAATCCCGCGCCCGGCAATCCCTGGCCCGACGGCAAGGAGGGGCTGCCACAGATCTGGTCGATCGGCCACCGCAACATAGACGGCGCGGCGCTCGATCCGGCAACAGGCAGGCTTTGGACCGTGGAGCACGGGGCCAAGGGCGGAGACGAGATCAACCAGCCGGAAGCCGGCAAGAACTACGGCTGGCCCGTCATCAGCTACGGCACCAACTATGACGGCACCAAGATCGGCATCGGCACGGCCGCTCCGGGCTACGAACAGCCGAAATTCTACTGGGATCCGTCGATCGCGCCGTCGGGCCTCGCCATCTACGACGGCAGCATGTTTCCGGAATGGAAAGGCGACTTCCTCGTCGGCGCGCTGAAATTCCAGCTCGTCTCGCGGCTGACGCGCGACGCCTCCGGCAAGTTCACCGAGGTCGAACGCATGTTCAAGCGTGGCTTCGGCCGCATCCGCGACGTGGACGTGGCGCCGGACGGATCGATCTGGCTCCTCACCGACGAGGACAATGGCGAGATCATAAGGCTGTCTCGCGCCCAATAGGCGCGTGCGGCAGTTCTCACCCCGCCTTCGATGCGGCCTCGATCTGAGCCGACAGCACTCGGTATTCGGCGCAGTCCCTGCCTTTCCGCTTCTCGATCTCGGCAAGCTGGTCCTTCGCCTTCGCCGTGTCGCCGATCTGCAGATAGGCCTCGCCGAGATAGTCCCTGACCAGCGTGTAGTTCGGGTCGATCCTCAGCGCCTCCTGGTAGTAGCCGAGGCCGACATTGACGCGGCCGGACTTGCGGTGCGCGTAGCCCAGGAAGTTGAGGATGCGCGGATCCTTCTTGTCTGCCGCCATGGTGAGCACGTTGATCGCCTCGTCGTAGCGCCCGGCATAGGCGAGATCGCGGCCGGCCTCGAAGATGCTCTCGTCGTCAATCATGCCTTGCTTCGGGTTGACGCATTTCTTCTTCTGCTTGTCCCAGACCTGGTCCTTCTTGCACTTCTGCACGGTCTTGGAGGACCCGCTGGTGTCGCCGCTGCCACCCATCGCCAGCGCCGGGGCCGACATCAAGGAAGCGGCAAGCAGTATCGCCGTCGCACCGATTGCAATCTGTCTGCGCATGGTAATTCTCCTGGAAACCTGCCGCCTGGAGCACCAACGTCATCCAGGTGGATCTTCATCCCTTGGTCGAGACTATCGCAGATCGTGACGGTTTTGATCACGCCGTCGTAAAAATTTTGTAGGGCCGCCGGCCCGATGCTATCGGCCGGTCAAGTCATCATCGGAATCGCGCATGACCCGCACCCAGGCCAACCTCGTCCTCCTACTCGCCGGCGCGATGTGGGGAATGGGTTTCGTCGCGCAATCGACAGCCATGCAGGCGATCGGTCCCCTGCTCTTCATCGGCCTGCGCTTTGCCGTCGCGACCGTTGCCATGGCGCCTTTCGCGTTTCGTGAAGGCGTCGGCGCCGAACGGAGGGTAGACGGCCGCGAATGGCTGGCCTTCGCCATGATCGGGCTGCTGCTTTTCGCCGGCATGGCCGCCCAGCAGATCGGGCTGCTCACGACCACCGTCACCAATTCCGGCTTCTTGACTGGGCTCTATGTGGTCATGGTTCCGTTCATCGGGGTTCTGCTTTTCCGGCAATGGCCTCATCCGCTGGTTTGGCCTGCCGCGCTTTCCGCGCTCCTCGGCATCTGGCTTCTTGCGGGCGGCTCGATCGGCGCCTTCACCATCGGCGACTGGCTGACCATCCTGTGCGCGCTGATCTGGGCGCTCCAGGTGATCTATACCGGCAGATACGCCGTGGTCAGCGGCCGTCCCGTGACGCTTGCCGTCACGCAGTTCGCCGTATGCGGCGCGGTGGCCCTGTTGCTCGCCCTCTTCCTCGAGCCGGTTGCGTGGACCACGATCCGGGCCGCCCTGCCCGAAATCCTCTATGCCGGAATGATCGCAGGCGGCGCGGCCTTCACGCTCCAGGCCGTCGGCCAGCGCTATACGACGGCCCCGCAGGCAGCGATCTTCCTTTCCACGGAAGCGGTCTTCGCCGCGCTGTTCGGCGCGATCTTTCTCGACGAACGGCTGCCGCTCGAAGGGCTCGCCGGTTGCGCGCTGATCCTCGCCGCGATCCTTCTGGTTGAACTTGGGCCGGCTCTCCTCGCCGGAAGAAGGCGGGCTCGTCGCGTCTGACGCGAACCGATTTTGCTCGACTGCTCGGCGATTTCACGAAAAAATGCAGGCCGAGCACAGCACGGAGCGGCGCCATGCCCCCGGAAAGGGAATGGGAACTGTCCATCGACCCGGAGACGATCCGGATATTCGCGCTGAAGGCGCGCGCGATCAGCGCCGCTCTCGCCGACGACTATCAGGCGGGGAACGAGCACGAAATCGAGTTGGACGACCAGTCGCGCGACGGCCACCACCATGACGGCCTCGCCGAGGAAGAGGAAGAAGACCTGACCGCGGAGGAACTGCGCGAACTGATCGACGACCTCAATGTCGACGAGGCGGCCGAACTCGTGGCGCTCTACTGGATCGGCCGCGGTGATTTCGACGCTTCGGAATGGAACGATGCCGTACGCGAGGCGCGCCAGCGCAATTTCAAGCGCACGTCGAAATACCTGCTTGGCATGCCGATGCTCGGCGACTGGCTCGAGGAAGGGCTGCAGGCGATCGGGGCGTGAAGCCGGCGCCCGTCTTCGGCCGGGAGTCGCGGGTTCCGTTACGGTCCGTATCGCAAATTGAGCGCGCCGGCGGAACTGCCGCACATCAGACCGATTGTCTCCCCATGAGGAATATATTCGGCACAGGGGCAGCCCTCTCGATCATATTGGCGCTTTCGGCAACGACCGTCACCGTTCAGGCGCAGGTCCTGCCTCGCCACGCGCCGGCGCCGGCCCCCCGCCCCGTTGTGGCGTCGCAAACCGCTGCAGATGGGGAGGAGCGGCTTACCCGTCAGGCGTCCATCGGGGCTGAAACACCGGATACGGCCCCCATTCCCGGCAGGCGCCCAGCGCCGCCTGACGAAGCAGGCACGAATCCTTCTTCCGGGCCCGAGCCGGATTCCGCCGGGGCAGCACCCTCAATCACCGCCGGGCTGCCGTCTCCTCCCACTATCGCGCCGGTCCCGCCGCCAAGTCCACAGCCGCTGCGCAGGGTGATCCTTAGGCCAACGCCCCCTCCCGCCCCGGCGGGCATCGCCTGCCGCGCCGACCTGCGCACGCTCGGCGTCGAGTTCAAGCAGCGTGCACCCCTGTCGAATCCGGCGGCCGGCTGCTCGGTGCCGAACCCGATCGCCGTTTCGGCGCTGTCCTCTTCAGTGAAGATTGGACCGGAAGCGGTGATGAACTGCGCGCTCGCCGACGAATTGGCACGTTTCATCCGCGACACGGCCTCTCCCGCCGCCGAGCGCGTCTTTGGCTCTCCTATCGCAACAATCCGCCAGGCGTCCGCCTATGTCTGTCGCGACCGTCACGGCACCGGCAAGATTTCGGAGCACGCCTTCGGCAATGCCGTCGACATCGCCGAGTTCGTTCTCGAGGACGGCACCAGGATCGAGGTGAAGGACTATGGCGACAGCGACCCGAAGCGGACCGGTTTCCTGAACGAGGTGCGCAAGGCGGCTTGCGGTCCCTTCCGCACGGTGCTCGGCCCCGGCGCCGACGCCGATCACAGCCTGCATTTCCACTTCGATCTGGAGCCGCGGAAGAGCAAGAACGCCTTCTGCCAATAGCGCATCGCCCGCGCCGCGCTTTCGCCGCAGGCATGAATTCCCGGAATGAGCATTCCTTTACGATTGGCGCCTAGAGTGGTCCGGGGGACAGTCCGGGACCACCCATGTCAGTACGAGTTCGCGTATCCTTTATCGCGCCGCTCGGCGCGCGCCTCCGCCGGGCCGCCGCTGCCGGCTTGATGCTTTCATCGGCCGGCCTCGCCGGTTGCACCGCAGGCAGCATGCTGGCGCCGATTCCGCCCGTCGACGTGGGGACCCATACCGCCGCGATCGCCGAGCCCGAATCGGCGTCAAGGCCCTCGCCCGGCTATATGAGAGCGGCTGCTCCGGCTCCGGCGTCGGAGATGGGGTACCCTGCTCCCGACATGGACGGCGCGCATGAGCTGCGAGAGGAGCCTGTCGACGATTTCGCAGGATCCACGCCGCGCGGCGGCGACCATGAGATTGTCGCGCCGCGAGCAACCGCCAATCCGCCCGCGCGTCGTCCTGCCGTCGCCGGCCGTACCTACGAGATTCCCCCTTCGTCCGCGCAGGCCGCTCTTTCCGATCCGGTTCTCGACGGCAAGGCCGCCCCTGCGCCTGGTCCGCGCTACGCCATGCTGCCGCCGGCGCGACCGAGCTATTCCGATGCCCCCGGTGTGCTCGCGCCGCCGCAGGAGCCGCGCAACCCGCCGGAGACCGCGCCACCCGCAGCCCGCGACTTGACACCCGCTCCGGATGTCATGCCCGCAGACGAGGTGGCGCTGAGGCGCGAGCTGAAGCGGC
>JBQCFA010000479.1:0-5442 GCA_051959695.1 Rhizobiaceae bacterium | reverse complement strand
CTTATGATTTAGCGCGGCCTCGATGACCTCGGCCGGATAGTCGGTCTGCTCTCGCGCCCACGTTGACAGGGTCGCACGGAATCCGTGCAACGTTTCGTCCGGCCGGATGCTCTTCAGCACCTTCGTCAAGGCCGTATCGCTCAACTGCTTCCCCGAGGTCGGGCTTGGGAAGACCAGCTTGCCCTTGCCCCGCAGCCCCTTCAACAGCGCCACCGTCTGGTCGGCCAGCGGGATACGATACTCGTCGGCCGTCTTGTTGCGCTCGGGCGGTATAACCCACGTCTTCTCATCGAGGTCGAACTCGCTCCAGACCGCGCCCCTCGTTTCGCTCGACCGGACGCCGGTTAGGATGGTGAAGAGGACGGCCTTTGCGCTGATGGACTCCATGCCTTTCAGCCTCGCCACCACATCGGGCAACTCGACGTAAGGCACCGATGCATGATGTCGCTCCCGATGCCTGACGGGCGGCAGCAGTTGGTCGAGCGGGCCGTTGGGGCGGGCAGGATTCTCATCGGGCCGGTAGCCCTTCGCCGCAGCCCAATCGAGGATGCGGGCGATGCGGCCCCGGACCTTCTTGGCCGTGGGGAACTGGTTCTGCCATATCGGCCCGAGCACCTTGTGGACCTCGTGAAGCCCGACCTTGTCGACGGCGAGCTTCCCGATGTGAGGGAAGACATGGTCACGCATCGATGATGGCCATTGGCGTTGGGCGTACTCCGACTTGTGGAACTTCTCGCGCGCCGCGATGACCTGCTCCGCGCACCACTTGAATGAGGGCGCTGCGGGCGGCTCCGTGACGGCCATCGTCTGCTCGCGCCGAGTGCGGTGCTCGGCTGCGACATCGGTACCGCGCCAGAGCTTCGACCGATAGTCGGCCGCTGTCGCGCGGGCCTCGTTGTAGGGGACGTGTGCGGCCGGCCCAAGGCCGAGGACGCGCATCCGGCCTCCGCGCGAGAAGCGGAAGACCCAACTCTTCGTCCCGTCATCGCGAACCTGCAGGAACAGGTTCTCATCCGCCCTGTGCGTCCCCGGCTTGTTCATCAGCGCTTCGACCTCACGGGCCGACAGCGCGCGCTTCCTAGCCATTGCGGCGTTCCCTCGCTGCCTTCGGACGACAGCAATGCGTGCTTGGGCGGCAAAGTCCAGCCCACGTGCTTTCGCACGTGCGTTTCAGCGGAGGCCGCAACCCCGCAGGAAACGAGGATTCTTCGGGCCGGAGGGCAGGAAACAGGCTACCGAACCACGTAGGACGCGGGAATTGCTGGGGAATTCTGGACGACCGTGGACGAGGTGGGACTCACACGGACGGTCATCGGAAGGGTACCAAATGGTAGCGGAGGAGGGATTCGAACCCCCGACACAAGGATTATGATTCCTCTGCTCTAACCGACTGAGCTACTCCGCCCCGCTGCCGATCGTCGTCCGTCGCGGCTTAAGCCGGGCGGGCCCTCGGCAAGGACGCGCGGATATAAGGTGGCCGCGCCGAACCTGTCAAGGACAGGACGCGGCGCTCCCGCGAAAGGGCGTTCGGCATCTTTCCGGCCTCGCGGGGCTGGGCCGGGCATAGGCGTGATGCGCCCCTGCGCACGTTGCCGGAGCGGCCTTCCTCACGCTCCTCCGGCAAGGGCCTCAGTCGCGGAAAGGGTGCGAAACGACGCGCCGGGGTTGAGTTCGGCCTGCCGCGTCGATATGTGTCACGGCATCACTTTCGGGTATTTCGTTCATGAAACCGCGCATCGCCGTTCTCGGTTGCGGATATTGGGGCTCGAACCACATCCGCACGCTCAAATCGCTCGGCGTGCTGCATGCCGTGTCGGATGCGAACCGCCCGCGCGCGGAAGGCTTCGCCAGCGAACAGGACTGCCTCGCGGTCGTTCCCGATGAGATCTATGCCCGAGACGATATCGACGCCATCGTCATGGCGCTGCCGCCGCAATTCCATGCCGACTGCGCCATCCGCGCCGTGAGGCACGGCAAGGACGTCCTCGTGGAGAAGCCGATCGCGCTTACCGTCCCCGATGCCGAGCGGGCGGTGAAGGCGGCGCGCGAGGCCGGCCGCATCTTCATGGTCGGTCATGTGCTGCGCTTCCACCCCGCCTTCGAGAAGTTGAAGGAACTCATCGACGCGGGCGAACTCGGCCAGGTCAAGTACATCCATTCGCACCGGCTCGGCCTCGGCAAGTTCCACACCGAGAACGACGCGCTATGGGATCTGGCGCCGCACGATCTGTCGATGATCCTCGCCATCACCGGCGCCGCTCCGCTTGAAATTCGCGGCGAGGGGGCGGCACTCCTCGACCACTTGAGCGATTTCGCGCATGTCCATATGCGCTTCCCCGACGATCTGCGCAGCCATCTCTTCACTTCCAGGCTCAACCCCTACCGCGAGCGGCGGCTCACCGTGGTCGGCACCCGGGCCATGGCCGTGTTAGACGATGTCGAACCGTGGGGGCGCAAGCTCGCCGTCTACCGGCATGCCGTCTGGCAGGACAGCGGCCAGTGGGCCTTCACCGCCAACGAGCCCGCCTATGTCGCGGTCGAGGAAGGCATGCCGCTGACGCGCGAACTGGAGCATTTCATCCGCTGCGTGGAGACGCGCGAGGAGCCGAGGACCAATGGCGAGGAGGCTATCCTCGTCCTCAAGATACTGACCGCGGGAACGGTGACGCACGATACGCGCTTCGTGCCGGAGCAGAAGGTTTCGATCGGCTGATTCCGCCTCGGGAGCCGACGCATCCTCCAAGCGCAACTTCGTGAAATATGTAACGGGAACCAAGCTCGGCACATGGCGTTTGGCGAGGCTGCATCCGCGATGCCGCATCCCCGAAGCCCCGTTCCAGGATAGAGTTCAACCCATGCCCAACGCATCTTTCCGCCGACCCGTCGTGATCCTCGCCGGCCTTGGCCACGCCCGCCGGATCGCCAGCGCCGCGGAGGCTCTGGCGTTTCTCGAACAATATCCGGCAAGGTTGCGCGACGAAGCCTATCACGCCACGCGCGAAGCATGCCGCGACGGGCTGGCAGGCCCTGCGGAAGCCGAGGAAGCCTACGATATCTTTTCCGCCTTCGCCCATCGTCGCGGCATATTGCTCGACGACCCGGTCGAGGAATTCCCGGAAAGCGGCGAGATCAGGCACGCCGCCTGATCCAGGACCATCTCTAATGCGAGTAATCAGGCGTGCGCGTGACGCGCGCCGAGCCGCGAAAGCATGGCTTCGGCCTCGGCGCCGCGATGCGCGCGCTCGATGAAGCCGCCGCCGAGCACGCGCGCTTCATCTCCATCGTCGGCATAGAGGGCGCACGCCTGTCCGGGAGCGACGCCGTTCTCGCCATCGACCAGTTCGACCCAGATCGAGCCGCCCGCGCGGGTCAGTATCGCCGGACGCGGCGGGCGGGTGGAGCGCACCTTGGCGAAGAGCTCGACGCCTTCGGCCGGAATGTCCGCGATCGGCACGTCGCCCAGCCAGTTCAACTGGCGCAACAGGAGACTATGCGTCTCCAGCGCCTCGCGCGGCCCAACGATCACCCGCGAGCGCTCGGCGTCGAGATGGACGACGTAGAGCGGATCGCCTGTTGCGACGCCGATGCCACGCCGCTGGCCGACCGTATAGCGCAGGATGCCTTCATGGCGCCCGAGCACGCGGCCGTCGATATGCACGATGTCGCCGGGCGAGGCGGCGCCGGGCTTCAGTCTGGCGATGATGTCGGAATACTTGCCCTGCGGCACGAAGCATATGTCCTGGCTGTCCTGCTTGGCGGCGACGGCCAACCCCATCTCCGCCGCGATGCGGCGGACCTCCGGCTTCGGCAGTCCACCTAGCGGGAAACGCAGATAGTCGATCTGCTCCTGGGTCGTCGCGAACAGGAAGTAGCTCTGGTCGCGCTCGGCGTCGACCGGCCGATAGAGCGCCCGGTGCCCATTGCCGGAAGGGGCGGAGCGGATGTAGTGGCCCGTGGCGAGCGCGGCGGCGCCGAGTTCGCGCGCCGTCTCCAGGAGGTCGGCGAACTTGACCGTCTGGTTGCAGGAGACGCAGGGGATCGGCGTCTCGCCGGAGACATAGCTCGCCGCGAAGGGGTCGATGACCGCCTTGCGGAAGCGCTCCTCGTAATTGAGCACGTAGTGCGGAAAACCCAGGGTCTCGGCGACGCGGCGTGCATCATCTATATCCTGGCCGGCGCAACAGGAGCCGGCGCGGTGCGTCGCCGCGCCATGGTCGTAGAGCTGGAGCGTGACGCCGACGACGTCGTAGCCCTCCTTCTTCAGGATCCCGGCCACGACGGAAGAATCGACGCCGCCGGACATCGCAACGACGACGCGCGTGTCCTGGGGTCTTCCGGGCAGGTCGAGGCTGTTCATGTGAGGTGCGTTCCAAGGCGCGTGAATTCACGACCTAAATGCCAACCCGCCCAATATAGGTCAAGCGCCGTCCCCATGCCATACGGGCCGGATTCGCCCCTGCAGCGTGTCCGGCAGAGGCCGATCCTCGACATTTAGAATGTATCGCTTCGGGCTAACGTCCGATTCACCAAGCTTACCGGCGCATTACCTTTTGTTTAGGCAATTTTTAAAGCTGTGGCAGTAAGGTGTCCGACGATTGGTTCTTTGATTTTTGTAGAGAGTACGGATGACCGATCTCGTTAGGCCACGCGTCAAGTACGTCATAGGGCCAGATGGCAGCCCGCTTACCATAGCGGATCTGCCGCCATCCAACACCCGCCGCTGGGTCATCCGGCGGAAAGCGGAGGTGGTGGCGGCCGTGCGCGGCGGTCTGCTCAGCCTTGAGGAAGCCTGCCAGCGTTATAAGCTGACCACCGAGGAGTTCCTCTCCTGGCAGGCATCGATCGACGAATACGGGCTCGCGGGCCTCAGGACCACGCGCATCCAGCAATACCGGCATTGATGCGACCGGCGTCCGGCAGTTTGGCAATAGGCAGATCGGCAATCGAATGAAAAAGTCCGCCGCGCATTAGCCGGCGGACTTATTTTTTCGTGCGACACTGCGGCATTTCGATTGCCGATTGCCGACTTGCCTATAGCCGAGTAGCGCCGACCTGCCGGCTACTCAGCCGGTCATCGCTCGGCCGCCATCGCCGTCGCGGGCCTTCGCGTCGCGCGTTTCCAGCATTTCGGCCTTGGAAAGCTCGAGCTCGGCTTCGGCCAGCGCGGTTTCGGCCGTCTCGCGCTGAACCGCGAGGTCGGACTGGGAATTCTTGAGATTGTCGCGGCGCTGGCGGGCCGCCTTTGCAAAGGTCGGATAGGCGAAGTGGTTCACGTCGGTGATCCCGGCCTTCTTCTCCTCGGCCGCGATCTGCACGTCGAGTTCGTTGGCCATTCGCTCGAACTCGGCGATCATCATATCGAGCTGCAGGAGCTGCCGCCGCTTCTCGTTCACCTGAAACTGCTTCAGCCGAACGAGGTTCTCACGTGATTTCATGCCATCA
>JBQCFA010000478.1:0-2761 GCA_051959695.1 Rhizobiaceae bacterium | reverse complement strand
AGGTAGCTGCCGTACCGGTCCTCCACCGGATCGGGCTGCCAGCGCGTGACGGCGAGATCCTGATAGCGGCTGTAGCCGGAGCCGGATGCGGTGACCATGACCGAGTAGCGGCCGTTGGAGACGAGATTGGTCGCCTGTATCGCCTTCAGCGGATCGATCACCAGCCGCGTATCGGGAATCCCCGCCGGCGTTTCGTTCTTGGCGCGCTCCGCCGCCTCGGTCTTCAGCGTCGCGGCCGGAATGTTCCGCGGCGCCTTCTCCTGCAGGAGCAGTTCGGCCGATTCGATGACCGGGTCGCTGTGGAACCGATCGCGCATGCGGCCCTCGAAGACGACGTTGGCGACAGCCGCGATCGACATGCCCGAATGGTGCGCGAAATAATTGTAGACGACCGCGTGATCGGTGCCTTCCGGCACGCGCTGCGGCGTGAAATCGACCGCGTCGTGATAGCCGTAGCGCCCGCACGCGCCGAGCGCCTTCAGCCGCCTGAGGTTCTGCACCGCCTCGCGCGGCATGTACTGGCTGGCGAGCAGCGTCGCATAGGGTGCAATCACCGTATTGAGCGCCAGCCCGCGTTTCAGCCCGAGGCCCGGCACGCCGAAATTGGTGTACTGGTAGTTCATGTCGCGGTCGCGGGCGTTGAAGGCGGCCTCCGATATCCCCCACGGGATGCGCTTCTCGTGGCCGTACTGCATCTGCCGCTTGATGATCAGGTGATGGGTCTGGTTGAGGAGTCCGCCCTGCGGCTCCTTCATCACCAGCGGCGGCATCAGGTACTCGAACATCGAGCCCGACCACGACATCAACGCGCCGCGGAAGCCGATCTCGACGATCGGCCGGCCGAGATGGAACCAGTGATCGGTCGGCACGTCGCCCTTGGCGATCGCGAAGAGGCTGGCGAGCCTCGCTTCGGAAGCCAGGAGGTCGTAACAGGCCTCGTCCAGCTGATGGTCGGCCATGCGGTAGCCGATCGACAGCAGCTTGCGGTCCTCGCGCAGAAGGAAGGAGAAATCCATCCCGAAGGCGATCGTACGGCAACGCGTGGCGATCGCTTTCAGGCGGGCCCTGAAATCCTCGATCTTCGCTTCGTCGGTATGCGCGTCGTCGACATGGGCGTTGCAGACCGCGGCCAGCTTGTCCGCCCACAGCGAAAGGTCGGTGCTGGCAACCGAATCCGTCTCCTGGTGCATCGCCGCCGCGAGTTTGCGGATCTCGGCCGCCATGACGGCGAGGTTGATGGTGCGGACCGCGGCCATTTCCGGCTCGCTCTTGATGGACTCGACGGCGCGCCGGATGCCGGCGATGCGGTCGCGAAGCCTCTGGCGCAACGGTCGCAGCGGGCGACGGTCGTCGGGCAGCCCGTCGAGCGTCTCCTCAAGGATGGCGATGACGTCGAGCAGCCCGTCGAAATCGCCTTCCATGTAGGCGGCGGGCGCTGTCGCCCACTCATCACAGGCGGCGGCGATGGCGATGAGATGCCCGGCGAAATTGCCGTTGTCGACCGCGGAAATATAGCGCGGATGGAGCGGTTGAAGCGTCTGGGTGTCGTACCAGTTGAAGATATGGCCGCGGAACGTGTCGAGCTTGTCGATCGTGTCGAGCGTCTGTTCCAGTCGCGAGAGCGCCTCCCCCATGCCGATCCAGCCGAAATCGCGCGCCGCGACTGTGGAGAGCAGATAGACGCTGATGTTGGTCGGCGAGGTCCTGTGCGCCACCACCGGATGCGGCGTCTCCTGGAAATTGTCCGGCGGCAGGAAATGGTCGCCTTCGGTGACGAACGTTTCGAAGAAGAGCCAAGTGCGGCGCGCGGCGACGCGGAGCGCCTGCCTGTCTTCCGGCGAGACAACGAGACGGTCCTCCGTCTCCGCCGACCGGCTGACCAGCCAGGCGAAGGCGGGTGAGACCAGCCAGAACACAGAGAAGATCAACGCCACCAGCATTCCGCTGGAGCCCGCCGCGAAGGGTATGGCGACACCAACGACTGCGACGACGAGCGCGCCGGCCATCAGCCGGTAGTAGGATGCCAGGTCGTTGTCGCCGCGCTGTGCTTGTAGCGCGGTGCGCCATTCAAGCAGGTGCTCGCGGCTGACGAAAAGCCGGTAGAGCGTGCGGGTGATCGCGTCTCCCATCAGCCAGGCCGAATGGGCGATCAGCACCATCCTCAACGCCACTTGCGCGGTGCCGAACGCCACGTCATGGCCGAACGCGTTGAAATGGCCGCGCAGCGTGACGTTGGCTTTCTCGGGCAGGATCGCCGCGACGATGTCGAAGGTCGGCGCGACGAACAGGATGAGGATCAGGAAGAGCTGCCATTGCGCGGCGAAGGCGAACGGCAAGAGCGACCAGGCGGCAATCGAGGAGGCGACCCAGAAGATGGGTGTCAGCGTGCGCCGCAGATTGTCGATCATCTTCCAGCGCGAAACCGCCGGCACGCCGCTTGCGGCGCCGAAGATGAAAGGCAAGAGTTGCCAATCCCCCCTCGCCCATCGGTGATGGCGAGAGGCGTCGACGGAATAGCGGGTCGGATAGTCCTCGACCACCTCCACGTCGCTCACCAGCGCCGCACGGGCGAGCGCGCCCTCCAGGAGATCGTGGCTGAGGACAGTGTTCTCCTTGATGCGCCCGGAAAGCGCAGCTTCCATGGCGTCGACATGGTAGAGGCCCTTGCCGGTGAAGGTGCCCTCGCCATAGATGTCCTGGTAGACGTCAGAGACCGCGAAAACATAAGGGTCCATACCCCTGTTCGCCGAGAAGACGCGTT
>JBQCFA010000477.1:0-30896 GCA_051959695.1 Rhizobiaceae bacterium | reverse complement strand
AGCGACGTGCGGTGGACCGCGCTGCGCGAATTGCGGGAAGGCGAGCCGCCGACCTTCCAGCGGCTCGCCGCCGCGGCGGAACTGCATCCCAAGACGATATGCGAACGCGCGCTTCTCCACGGGTGGGAAAGACAGCCCTATCGCCGCTCGGGTTCGCGGTCTTCCGCACAGCCGGCGATCGAGTTTCCCGACATTGAAATGTCGCCTGGCGAGTTGCGCCGGCGGCTCGCGGCCGTCGTGCCGAAACAGCTCGGCCGTATCGTCGCGCTGGCCGAGCACGGCCGTATCGACAAGGCGGAAATAGACGCGCTGCACTCGATGGTGCGGGTGCTGGAGCGCTCGGATGCGCTCTCCCGGGAGCCTGCGGCGGAAGAACAGAAGAGAAGCGATGATGAACTCGCCGAAATGCTCCAGCGTATCGATGAGCGAATTGTTGAGCTCGCTGTGGCGCATGCAGAACGGCTGGTCGAGGATCGCGATCGGAACGGAACGGGTTGAAGCCGCCCTCGCCGAATGGATCGGGCTTGCGCTGGCGCAGCAATATTTTCCCGGAGGCACGGGGGACAATCGGCTGATCACCGGCGGTCGCGGGTCCGGCAAGACCAGGCTGGGCGCCGAATGGGTGAACGGCCTGGTACACGGCCTGCCGCCCTTCGCGGCGCCGGGCAGGCGCTACCGGCGCATCGCGCTCGTCGGCGAGACTCTCGGCGACGTGCGTGAAGTCATGATCGAAGGACCGTCCGGCATCCGCACGGTCGCGCGCGGCGAGCGGCCCCATTTCGAGGCAAGCCGCCGGCGCCTCCTGTGGCCCTCGTCGGGCGCGGTGGCGCAGATCTTCTCTTCCGAGGATCCGGAAAGCCTGCGCGGCCCGCAATTTGACGCCGCCTGGCTGGACGAAATCGGCGCGCCGGCCGTAGACAAGGGGCCGAACCAGCCCAACGTCTTCCCTGATCCGAAATCCTCCGAGAGCGCATCGCCCTACTTCTCCAGTGGAGGCAGGTCGGACCTGGCGCAGCAGCGTTTCCTCGAGGCACACGGCCGCTATTGGCGTCCGGACGATCCGGATTTTGAGGATAGCGCCAATCCCGTCTCGGCGGTGTATGGCAGCCGCATGGTCGATCCTTCCCGGCTCTACGTGTGGTCGTGGGACGCGCGGCCCTATCCGGCCTTTCCCCTGCTTCGCGACGTGTGGAGCGATGGCGACAACTGGTCGCTCGGTCACTGGCTGAACGGTCGGCTATCGGGTGTTTCGCTTTCGGGCCTGGTCGGCACGGTCTTTTCCGATCACGGCCTGCCGGCGCCCGATGTCGCCAAGCTGGACGGATTCCTGACCGGCTACGTCGTTGCCGATCCGTCTTCGGCGCGTTCCGCCTTGCAGCCCCTGGCGGATTTGTTCGGCCTCGCGGTTCACGAAGACAGCGGCGACCTGGTCTTCCGTTCGCCCGGCGCGCTCGCCGTCGTGCCGATCGAGATCGCCGATACGGCCCTGGATGGCGATGCCGCCGCGATCGAGAAGACGCGCACCGCCGATGGCGACCTTCCGGCCAGCGTCGTCCTTTCCTTCCAGGACGGCTTGCGCGACTATCAGTCCGCCTCGGCGCGAGCCTTGCGCGAAGGCACGATCGATGATCGGGAACAGTCGCTCGCCATGCCTGGCGTCATGGATGCGGGCGCAGCCGACGCGGCGGCCGCCGATTGGCTGCGTCGCGCCTGGCAGGGCAGGGAGGAGATCAGTCTCGCCGTCCCGGCCGCCGCGCTCGGTCCGCTACCTGGCTCCGTCATTCGCGTGCCCAGAAGCATGGACGAGTTCCTCGTGACCGGGATAGACGAGGGCGTCCTGCGCAGGGTCTCGGCAAGCCGCCTGCTGCGCGTCGCGCCGACGCCTTGCCGGCCCAGCCTTCCGCTCGATGTGGCTTCAGTCACCTCCGTCATCGGCGAACCGTCGGTCGCCTTCCTTGACCTGCCGATGATCTCGGTCAGCGCGCCGGAGGATCAGTTCCGGGTCGCCGCGTGGGCAAATCCGTGGAAGACAGAGGCGCTCTATGTTTCTCCCGAAGATACCGGATTCGAGCTCCGCGCCTCCCTTGGAGTGCCAGCCTCGATCGGAGAATTGCTGGAGCCGCTTCCGCCGGGGTTCGCCGGTCGCATTGTTTCCTCCGCGGACATCAGCGTGCGGCTCTCGGACGTCGAATTGCAGAGCGTATCGGAACTTCAACTCCTCAACGGCGCCAACGTAGCCGCGATCCGTTCGGCAAGCGGCGCCTGGGAACTTGTGCAGTTCCTGGCGGCTGAAGAAACAGCGCTTTCCGTCTGGCGGCTTTCGGGCCTGCTGCGCGGCCAGCTCGGGACGGATGACGCGATGATGGCCGGCGCGGCGGCGGGAGCCAGCTTCGTTCTGCTCGACGAGGCGGTAAGGCCGGCCGGGCTGCATTCGTCGGAAATCGGACTGTCGCTCAACTGGCGGGTCGGCCCGAGCGGAGAGGATTTCTCAGGCCCGTACTTCGGTCTCTACGCCGAGACGGGCGGGCTACGCGCACTGACGCCGCTGGCCCCTGTCCATCTGACTGCGCTCAGGCGGCCGAGCGGAGATATCGACATCTCATGGATTCGCCGCGGCCGCATCGATGCGGACAACTGGCTCGCCTCTGAAATTCTCCTCGGCGAGGAAACTGAAGCCTATCAGGTCGACGTCGCACCAGTCGACGGCGAGACGATCCGCTCGGCGACGGTGTCGTCGCCCTCCTGGACCTATGGCGCCGACGCAATCGCGGACGATTTCCCCGTCTTGCCCGGGAGCATCCGCGTCACCGTACGCCAGATCAGCGCCGCGGTCGGACCGGGTTTGCCGGCGCTCGCGACATTCCCGCTTGGCTGAAATGCCGCTTCCCATCTCAACCGGAAAGGAAACTGAAATGGACGCAACCAAGCCTTGGTATCTTTCCCGCACCATCTGGGCATCGGTCGTGACGGTGGCGATGTCGCTGGCGGGCCTGTTCGGCTTCTCCACCACCGGGATCGACGGCTCCTCGCTGACCGATACGCTCATCCAGGCGATCAGTGGCATCGCAGGCATCGTCGCCGTGGCCGGCCGGCTTTTCGCCACGCACCAGCTGAAGTAGCACGCGCTCGTCCGGAGAACGAATGCCTGCCGGAAAATTCCCCGGCAGGCATTCATTTCGTATTCAGCCGCCATGCGCTAGAAGGACGGAATGAGACACGGTTTTCCGCTTCCTTGCGCCGTCTCGGCGCTGTTCTGCGCCTTTGCGGTGGCGACGATGCCTGCCGCGGCGGCCGACTGCTACTCCGTCGGCCAGCGCGTCGCCGCTCAGAATGGCGGTCAGCTCGCCAAAGCGACGCCCGAGACGAGGCGTGGCAAGACCGTGTGCATAGTCGTCGTGCTCATCCCCGCGAAGGACGGGCAACGCCCCCGAAGGGCCCAGATCATCGTTCCGGCGGAGTAGCGGCAAGCCATGCGCATACTGGTCGTCGAGGACGACAAGGAACTCAACCGGCAGCTCGCCGAAGCCCTTGCCGACGCCGGTTATGTCGTGGACCGGGCTTATGACGGCGAGGAGGGACATTTCCTCGGCGACACGGAGCCCTACGACGCCGTCGTCCTTGACATCGGCCTGCCGCAGATGGACGGCATCAGCGTCGTCGAGCGTTGGCGTCGCGACGGCCGCAAGATGCCGGTCCTGATGCTGACGGCGCGCGATCGCTGGAGCGACAAGGTGGCGGGCATCGACGCCGGCGCCGACGACTATGTCGCCAAGCCCTTCCATATCGAGGAGGTGCTGGCGCGCATGCGGGCGCTTATCCGCCGCGCCGCCGGCCATGCGTCCTCCGAGCTCGAATGCGGGCCGCTCAGGCTCGACACCAAGGCTTCCAAGGCAGACATAGACGGCAAGCCGCTGAAGCTCACCTCCCATGAATTCCGCCTGCTGGCCTACCTGATGCATCACATGGGCGAGGTCGTTTCCCGGACGGAGCTCGTCGAACATCTCTACGATCAGGATTTCGACCGTGATTCCAACACCATAGAAGTGTTTGTTGGACGACTGCGCAAGAAGATGGGCGTCGACCTGATCGAGACGGTGCGCGGGATGGGCTACCGCATCCGCGAATCGGCGTCCTCATGAGCGGTGCGGAATGGCGCTCGCGTCCGTGAACCTCGGCCCCCGCTCGGTCGCCTTTCGCGTCATCGCCTTTTCGACCGTATGGGCGATCATCACGCTGGTGATCATCGGCACGGTCATTTCCGCGCTCTATTACCGCTCGAGCGTGCGCAGCTTCCGGACCCTTCTCTCCGCTCATATGTTCAATCTGATTGGCTCGGTCAGCGTCACGGATGATGGCGCGCTATCCGGAAATCCGGACCTGGGCGATCTTCGTTTCAGTGAGCCCAATTCGGGCTGGTATTGGTCGGTCACGCCGGTTTCGGACGGGCTGCACGGCGACTTGCGTTCATTGTCGCTGATGCAGCCCATCGCCACACCGAGGCGCAATGTGCCTTTCGACGCGGATTTCCGCCGTCACTATCGCGCCAGGGGGCCTGCCGGGCAGCGCCTCGAAGTGCTGGAAAGCGAGGTCGTCCTCGATACGAACAATCGCGTCGCCCGTTTTCGCGTCACCGGCAACCGCGACGAACTTCGGGCGGAGATCAAGCAGTTCCAGCACCGCATCTTTCTCTACCTGTCGCTTTTCGGCATAGGCATGATCCTGATCAACGCCGTTGCCATCTTGCTCGGCCTGCGGCCACTCGACAGGGTACGCCAGTCGCTGCAGCGTGTGCGCGAGGGGAAAAGCCAGAATCTGGATGGGGATTTTCCCGCCGAGATCGCGCCGCTGGCGCTCGAGACGAACGCGCTGATCGACAACAATCGGCGCATGATCGAGCGCTCGCGCCTGCAGGTCGGCAATCTGGCGCATTCGCTCAAGACGCCGATAGCCGTGCTCCTCAACGAGGGCCGCGCCCTCGGGGGGCGGCGGGGAGGCCTGATCGTCGAACAGACGGCTGCGATGCAGCAGCAGGTGGAGCATTACCTGCGCCGCGCTCGCATCGCCGCGCAGCGAGACAGCGTCGTTTTCCGTACACCTCTGATTCCGACGCTTGAACGGCTGGTGAGGGTGATGACCAAGCTAAATCCTGGCATCCGGATCGAATTTCATCCGCCCGAAAGCGAGGTCGTGTTCGCCGGCGAAGCCGAGGATTTCGAGGAGATCGCGGGGAACCTGCTGGAAAACGCGATGAAGTGGGCGAGGCATGCGGTGTCCGTGACGTTGCGGACATCGAGCGAGCCGGCGCATACGCCGGTCGCGATCCTCGCCATCGAGGACGACGGACCCGGCATCCCCGTCGAACGGACGGACGAGGCGTTGAAGCGCGGCAAACGCCTGGACGAGACCAAACCCGGTTCGGGCCTTGGCCTCTCAATCGTCTCCGACCTGGTGGAGGAATATGGCGGAACGCTGGAGCTTGGCAGAGCGGAACTTGGCGGTCTCAAGGTTGTTGTAGGGCTGCCCGGCGTTTGAAACTCCGCCGACTTGTGCTGCGGTTCGCCAAGGGCCAAACTCCAGCGACATGAATCAGGCGGCGGGCAGGTGGTTCGTGAGAGGAAGCGGCATTTGAGTATCAAGACAATTGCCGGCATCGCATGTGCGCTTGCCTTGGCATTCGTTTCGGGCTGCACGCCACGTCCCAAGGTATCCGCGGCGGCCGATGCCGCCATGGCGGCCTACGCCGGTCCGCGCACGGGCAACCCGCTTCTCGATGCGATGGCCGGCGGGCTGGTTGGCGGCGCGATCGGCACAGGGCTCTCTACGGATGATCGCCGCGCCGCGCTCGAAGCGGAATACAAGGCGCTTGAATACACGCCGAGCAACCAGACGGTGACCTGGCAAGGCAAGACATCCGGGCTTCACGGAGAAGTGACGGTGGGCCAGCCTTATCAGGTCGGCTCGCAGAATTGCCGCCAATATTCCGATACGGTCTATTCCGGCGCGGCGGCGCAGACGGCCAAAGGTACTGCCTGCCGAAATTCGGACGGAAGCTGGACGCCGCTGACCTGATCGGTCGGGTGTGATGCCGCTCCCGGTTTCCGTCAAATCGCCGCAGGCCCTGCTGTTGGCTTTGCTTTGGCCGGCGGCTATGGAACCGCCATGTTGTTCTGGATCGTTGCCGCGCTTCTGACGCTGGGCGCCTCCCTGGCGATCCTGCTTCCCATGTTCCGCTCCGCCGGTGACACGCAGCGTTCCGACGCCTACGACATCGAGGTTTATCGCGACCAGCTCGCGGAAGTCGAACGCGATGCGGGCACGGGGCTGATACGGCCGATGGAAGCGGAGGAAGCGCGCGCCGAGATCGGCCGGCGCATCCTCCGCGCTCGAAAGGCCTCGAACGGCATATCAGGAGGCGACACCTCCCGTGGCCGGTCAGGCGTTCGCTCCCGAGGCGGGCGCCTGCTGGCGAGCCTGGCCGTGCTCGCCGTTCCGGTGGTGAGTTGGGGCCTATACGGAATGCTCGGTTCGCCCGATCTGCCGCCCGAACCGCTTTCCGCGCGGCTTGCGAGGAATCCAGCCAACGCAACGATCGATGAACTGGTCGCCCGCGCCGAACGTCATCTGGCGGCGGTGCCATCCGATGTTCGCGGCTGGGACGTTCTCGCTCCGATCTATGTCCGGATGAACCGCTTTGCCGATGCCGCCAATGCCTATCGCACCGCGATCAGACTGGCCGGATCGACCGCCTCCCGCGAGGCCGGCCTCGGCGAGGCGCTCGCCGCCGAAGGAGGCGGAATGGTTTCCGCCGATGCGCAGGCCGCCTTCGAAAAGGCTGTCACGCTCGATCCGAAGAATGCCAAGGCGCGTTTCTTCCTTGCGATGGCCGAGGCGCAGGATGGCAAGGACGAAGAGGCGGCGAAACGCTGGCATGCGATGCTTGACGACCTTCCGCCCGGATCGCCCTGGCGCGGCGCTTCCGAGCAGGCGTTGGCTGCTCTGGACCAGCAGGCGGGCACGAATGTCGCAACAGGCCCGATGCCGGGTCCGTCGGCGGGTCAGATCGCCGCGGCACGTTCGATGGCGCCGGCAGATCGCACTGCCATGATAGAGGGGATGGTCGCGCGCCTCGACGGAGAATTGCGCAAGAACCCCGGCAATGCGGAAGGCTGGCAACGGCTCGTTCGTTCCTACATGGTGCTGGGAAAGAAGGCCGAGGCCGAGGACGCCCGGAAGCGCGGCGTCGCGGCCCTGGGGCCGGGCAGCCCGTCGGCGAAGGAGCTCGACAGCCTCGCGGCCTCGCTCGGTCTGGCGCGGACGGAGTAGCGGATGACCAGAAAGCAGAAGCGCCTTTCGGTGATCGCCGGCGCACTGTGCTTCCTCGGCGCGGCGACTGCGCTGACCTTTGTCGCGCTTGGCCAGAAGGCTTCGTATTTCTACATGCCGTCTGATCTGAAGACCGCCACGATCGAGCCGGGACAGCGCATCCGGCTTGGCGGGCTCGTCGCCAAAGGCAGCGTCGTTCGCGGAAGGGGCGCTGAGATCGCCTTCGGCGTTACAGACCAGAAGGACACGGTCAAGGTGACATATACCGGCATTCTCCCCGACCTCTTCCGTGAAGGGCAGGGGGTGGTGACGGAGGGAACATTCCGCCCGGACGGCGTTTTTGTCGCCGACAGCGTGCTTGCCAAGCATGACGAGCGCTATATGCCCAAGGAAGTCGCCGAAGGCCTGAAGGCCAAGGGCGTCTGGCAACCGGACTGAGGCTGGCACGCATGGTCGAAATCGGGCACTTCGCACTCGTTCTCGCCTTCGCTCTGGCGCTGGTGCAGTCGGTCGTCCCGATTGCCGGGGCCAGGACAGGTGACGAGCGGCTGATGGCGGTCGGCGTGCCAGTCGCGACGGCCGGCTTCCTGCTGACGGCGCTTTCCTTCGCCGCTCTTGTCGCAGCCTATGTCCAATCCGATTTCTCGGTCGCCAACGTGTGGGAGAATTCGCATTCGCTGCAGCCGCTCATCTACAAGATCACCGGCACCTGGGGAAACCACGAAGGCTCCATGCTGCTATGGGTCCTCATCCTGACCCTGTTCGGCTGCCTGGTGGCGCTTTTCGGCGCCAATCTCCCCCCGTCGCTCAAGGCAACCGTTCTTTCGGTGCAGGGATGGATCGGCGCCGCATTCTTCCTTTTCATCCTCACCACATCCAATCCCTTCGTTCGCCTCGATCCCGCGCCGATCGAGGGACGCGAGCTCAATCCCGTCCTGCAGGATCTCGGCCTGGCCATCCACCCCCCCCTTCTCTACCTGGGATATGTCGGGTTCTCGATTTCCTTTTCCTTTGCGGTAGCGGCGCTGATCGAGGGAAGGATCGACGCGGCTTGGGCGCGCTGGGTACGGCCTTGGACGCTGGTGGCGTGGTTATGCCTGACCGGAGGCATCTCAATGGGCTCGTACTGGGCCTACTACGAGCTCGGCTGGGGCGGTTTCTGGTTCTGGGACCCGGTCGAGAATGCTTCCTTCATGCCCTGGCTGGCCGGCACCGCGCTTCTGCACTCCGCCTTGGTCATGGAGAAGCGGTCGGCACTGAAGATCTGGACGATCCTGCTAGCCATACTGACCTTCTCCTTTTCGCTGCTCGGCACGTTCCTGGTGCGCTCCGGTGTCCTGACCTCCGTCCATGCCTTTGCCACCGATCCGAGCCGCGGCATTTTCATCCTTTGCATTCTCACGCTCTTCATAGGCGGCTCCCTCGTCCTCTTCGCGCTGCGTGCCGGTAAGCTGACGGCGGGCGGGCTCTTCCATCCGATTTCGCGGGAAGGCGCGCTTGTCCTCAACAACCTGTTCCTGACCACGGCGGCGGCGACCGTGCTGATCGGCACGCTCTATCCGCTGATCATCGAAGCGCTGACGCGCGACCGCATCTCGGTCGGCGCGCCTTTCTTCGAGCTGACCTTTGTTCCATTGATGGTGCCCTTGCTCTTCGCCGTGCCGTTCGGCCCCATGCTGGCCTGGAAGCGCGGCGATCTCTACGGCGCCGGCCAGCGCCTGTTCGCCGCCTTCGCCCTGGCCGTCCTGGTTTGCCTGGCCGTGATCCTCCTTATCGATCGCAAGGCCGTGTTCGCCGCGATCGGAATCGGCCTGGCGGCGTGGCTGATCCTCGGCGCGCTGACCGACATCGTGTTGCGTTCGGGCGCAGGATCGGTCGCGGCGCATGTCGTGTGGCGTCGCGTGGCGGGCCTGCCGCGATCGGTATTCGGCACCACGCTGGCGCATGCGGGGCTCGGCCTGACCCTGCTCGGTATTGTCTCGGTGAGTACCTTTCAGGGCGAGAAGATCGTTGCCATGCATCCTGGCGAGGACCTCGCCGTCTCCGGATATACGTTGCATTTCGAGGGGCTGAAGCCCGCCCAGGGCCCGAACTACACCGAAAACAGAGGCATATTCGATATCACGGGACCGGGCGGTCGGTCGCTCGGCACGATCTCGTCGGCGAAACGCTTTTTCCCGGCCCGGCAGACGCCGACCACCGAGGCGGGTATTCGTACCTTTGGCGTCAGCCAGCTTTACGTTTCACTTGGCGACCCCGATGCGAGCGGCGCCATGGTGGTGCGCGCCTGGTGGAAGCCTCTGGTCCTCCTGATCTGGCTGGGAGGCGTGGTGATGATGCTCGGCGGGGCCGTGTCTCTGATGGACAGGCGTCTTCGCGTCGGCGCACCGTCCCGGAGGACCCGGGCCACGCCAAAGCTGGCGGAGCGACCCTCGTGAGAAGTGCGCTGCAGGCGATCTGCGTCGCCTTGGCCCTCGCGGCCCTGGGCGCGTCGTCGGCATGGGCGGTTCGGCCCGACGAGATGCTGGCCGACCCGGCGCTCGAGGCGCGGGCGCGGGCGCTTTCGAAAGAACTCCGTTGCCTCGTCTGCCAGAACGAATCGATAGACGATTCGAGCGCCGATCTGGCTCATGACCTGCGCCTCCTCGTCCGCGATCGCATCAAGAAGGGCGATACGGACGAACAGGCGCTGGATTACCTCGTCGCTCGATATGGCGAATTCGTGTTGCTGAAGCCGCGCTTCGATCTGCGCAACGCCGCGCTATGGGGTACGCCCGTCGTACTGCTCCTCGCCGGCGGCCTTTTCATGATGGCCGGCGCGCGACGCCGGCGTCGGCTTCCGGTTTCGCCGTTGTCTGCCGACGAGAAGGCGGAACTGGACACAATTCTGGAACGGCGGCAATCCTCCGAGAACAACTCCGATCGCCCGGCCGCGACGTCCGGATAATATTACGAAAGTTTCATTCGCCGGAAACGGCATTGTAATGTCGCACGCCCTATCTGTGTCCCTAAGGATGCCGGTTCACCGCATCCGGCGAAAAGATGAGGACACGATAAGATGAACACGCCTACACCTCCCCATGGCGCTCTCCGCAGCCGCCTCCTCGCCGCCGCGGCGGCGGTCGTGCTGACCGGCGCCGCCGGCTTTGCCGTCGTCTCCAACACCGTCCCGGTGCTGGCCGACCCAGTCTATGTCAAAACCGCCCAGGCCATGCCGAGCTTCGCCGACGTGGTGCAGCAGGTATCCCCGGCCGTCGTCAGCGTGCTGGTCAAGTCGCGTGTCGAACCGACTGCAGCCGACGGCTCGCAGTTCTTCTTCGGCGGTCCCGGTTTCGACCAGTTGCCCGACGATTCCCCGATGAAGCGTCTCTTCAAGCAGTTTCAGGATCAGCAACGCCATCGTCACAACAACGACCAGGATCAGGGCAGGCTGCGCCCCACGGCCCAGGGTTCCGGTTTCTTCATCTCCGAGGACGGCTACCTCGTCACCAACAATCACGTGGTCAAGGGCGGCGGCGCTTTTTCTGTACGGATGGATGACGGCACCGAATACGATGCCAAGCTCATCGGCACCGATCCGCGCACCGATCTCGCAGTGCTGAAGGTCGACGGCAAGGGCAAGAAATTCACCTACGTCCAGTGGGCCGACGATGCGAAAGTTCGCGTTGGCGACTGGGTCGTCGCCGTCGGCAATCCCTTCGGCCTGGGCGGTACGGTGACGGCGGGCATCGTCTCCGCGCGCGGCCGCGACATCGGCGCCGGCCCGTACGACGACTTCATCCAGATCGACGCGGCTGTCAACCACGGCAATTCCGGTGGTCCCGCCTTCGACCTGAACGGCGAGGTTGTCGGCATCAACACCGCTATCTTCTCGCCCTCGGGCGGCAATGTCGGCATTGCTTTCGCCATTCCGGCGTCGACAGCCAAGGACGTCGTCCAGGATCTCATCAAGGATGGCCAGGTCGATCGGGGTTGGCTCGGGGTCCAGATCCAGCCTGTTACCAAGGACATTGCGGACTCGCTCGGTCGCTCCGACGAAAAGGGCGCCCTGGTCGCCGAGGCGCAGGACAACAGCCCCGCGAAAGCCGCGGGCATCAAGGCTGGCGACGTGATCACGACGGTGGATGGCAAGACAGTCGATTCGCCCAAGGAACTGGCACGGGTGATCGGCAACATGAGCCCGAACAAGTCAGTCGAGGTCAAGGTTTGGCGCAACGGCTCCGAGCAAAGCTTCAACGTCAAGCTGGGCGAATTGCCGACTTCCGACAAGATGGCGTCCGCCGACAATCCGAGCCCGTCGACCAACAGCGACGACACGCTGGACAAGTTCGGGTTGACGGTTGCTCCGTCGGACAAAGGGAAGGGTCTCGTGGTGACGGATGTCGATCCGAACAGCGACGCGGCGGATCGCGGCATCCAGGCGGGCGACGTCATCGTGGCGGTGAATTCGAAGGACGTGAATTCCGCCTCCGATGTCGACGCGGCGGCTTCCGACGCCGCCAAGGCAGGACGCAAGGCCATTCTTATGCAGGTCATGCACAACGACAACAGCCGCTTCGTCGCCTTGCCCGTGGCCAAGGGCTGAGCGGGCCGGGATCCAGGATTGGATGCTTTCCCGGTCGGTTCGCCTCTGACACCCCCAACGGGCAGACCAGGGGAAGCATTGGGATCGGCGCGAGTACGTTCTTGCCGATCCGGCGGCAGCGGGTCCCATCGCCCGCTGCCGTTTTTTTGCGACGTCTCGACAAGGGAGCCCCATAATGGTTACTCAGACGGTCGGCACCGGCGATTTGGCGCACAACACGTCCATGAAGATCTTGGTAATCGAAGACGATCGGGAAGCTGCCGATTATCTTGAAAAAGCCTTCGCGTAAGCCGGGCACAACGCGCACCTCGCCCGCGACGGAGAGACGGGATACACGCTCGCCCGCAACGGCGACTACGATGTGCTGATCGTCGATCGCATGCTGCCGCAGCGCGACGGGCTCTCCGTCATCGCCGGCCTGCGCGCGCACGGCAACGACACGCCGGTGCTAATTCTCTCGGCGCTCGGCGAGGTGGACGACAGGGTGACCGGTCTTCGGGCTGGCGGAGATGACTACCTGACCAAACCTTACGCTTTTTCCGAGCTCCTCGCCCGCGTGGAGGTGCTGAACCGCCGTGCCGCGGGCAAGGATGTCGAAACCATCTACCGAGCGGGCGACTTGGAGCTTGACCGGCTGTCCCATACCGTCACGCGGGCCGGCAAGGAGATAACGCTGCAGCCACGCGAGTTCCGGCTGCTCGAATACCTGATGCGCCATGCCGGTCAGGTGGTGACGCGCACCATGCTGCTGGAGAATGTCTGGGACTATCATTTCGATCCGCAGACCAACGTCATCGATGTGCATGTATCGCGGCTCAGGGGCAAGATCGAGAAAGGCTTCGACAAGCCGGTCCTGCATACGATCCGCGGCGCCGGCTATATGCTGAAGGCGGCCTGAAGTCCCCATGGCGACACTGCGCGCCATCATGAAGACAACCGCGGCGAGGCTGTCGGCGCTCTACCTTCTTCTTTTCGCCATCTGCGCGACGTTGCTCGTCTTCTACATGACGTCGCTTTCCGTGCGCATGCTCGAAGCCCAGACCCGCGACACGATCAACGAGGACGTACAGCGGCTGGCTTCGGGCTATGAACGCGGCGGGCTGCAGCTCCTCGTGCGGGTGATTGGGCAGCGGTCCCGCCAGCCCGGGGCCAACCTCTATTTGATAGCCGACCCGAACGGCCGCATCCTGTCCGGCAATGTCGAGAGTCTCGACCCCGGCGTACTCTCAACCAACGGATGGACGGAGAAGCCGTTTTCCTACGTCCGCTACGGCGAGGGGCCGGGGGAAAGAACGGTTCAGCCGGATACCGCCCGCGCCACCGAACACAAGGCCATAGCGGTTGTCCTGCGTCTTCCCAGCCAGCTCATCCTCCTCGTCGGGCGTGATCTTGGAGAGCCCGAGCGCTTCCGCCTCGTCATGCGCCGTTCGCTCATGTTCGCGCTCGGCACGATGGGACTCGGCGCACTGCTCATCTGGTACTTCGTCGGCCGTCGGGCGTTGAAGCGCATCGACAACATGTCGGACGCCAGCCGTCGCATCATGGGGGGCGATCTGACCGGCAGGCTGCCCGTGATCGGCGCGGGTGACGAGTTCGATCGCCTTGCCGAAAATCTCAACGGGATGCTCGGCCGCATCGCCGAATTGAACGAGGGACTTAAGCAGGTCTCCGACAATATCGCGCACGACCTGAAGACGCCGCTCACCCGCTTGCGCAATCGCGCCGAAGCGGCGTTGGCCGGAAAGCGTAATACGGCCGAATACCGCGAGACGCTGGAGGCCACGATCGCCGAATCCGACCAGCTTATCCGTACCTTCAACGCCATCCTGATGATCTCTCGCCTGGAAGCGGGCTACTCCGCCGAGTCGACGGTACCCGTCGACCTCGATACGATCGTGCAGGATGTGGTCGAGCTCTACGAGCCTGTGGCGGAGGAACTGGGAGTGGGTCTGGAAGCAAGCGCGGAAGGCGGCCACAAGATCGTCGGCAACCGTGAACTGATCGGCCAGGCGCTTTCGAACATCGTCGACAATGCCATCAAGTATTCGGCCGGCTCGTGCGAGAGACCGGCCGTGACGGTCAGGGCCGAAAGCGTCGGTGACGAAATCAGGCTGACGGTCGCGGACAATGGTCCCGGCATTCCCGAAGACGACCATGAGCGGGCGACCGAGCGTTTCGTGCGGCTCGAACGGAGCCGCACGCAGCCGGGCTCCGGTCTGGGCTTGAGTCTGGCAAAGGCCATCATGAAATTCCACGGTGGCCGGCTCGACCTTTCTTCCGGGAATCCCGGTTTGACGGTCGCGATGGTGTTTCCGGCCAGCCGGGAAGCGAATTGATGGCGCAAGCCCCTGCGCCTTCCCCCGACGGGACTGCCTGGTTTGGCGCGCCTGCGCGCGCGCTCGCGCCGCTGGACCCGGAAAGGGCGGCGGCCGAGACCGCGGATCTGGCCGACGCGGCGCGGGCCCGAGGCTTGTCCAGGCTTGCCGCGCTTCTGTCCGCGCCGGGACCTTTGAAGGATTTCCTGGCCGCGGCCTTCGACCTCTCTTTCTTTCTGCGCGATCATGCACGCCGCCGGCCGGAAACGCTGGAACGTCTCTTCGACGGGCCCGTCGAGCGCCGGCTCGCCTCTCTTGTCGAGGAGATAGGTCAGCTCCCCTGCGACCCAGGCACGACCGAACAGTCGCTGATGTCGTCCTTGCGCAAGCTGAAGAACGAGGCGCATTTCCTGATCGCCTTGGCCGACCTGGCCCGTACGGACGGTGCGGCGGAAACCGTCCTGAGGCTCAGCCGGCTGGCCGAGGCGTGCACGGGTGCGGCCGTCGACTTCCTGCTTCGGGAAGCGCATGCACAGAACAGGCTGGAGCTGCCGGACCCTGAAAGCCCGGGCGAAGGTTCGGGCTGGATCGTGCTCGGCATGGGCAAGCTCGGTGCATCGGAATTGAATTTCTCCTCTGATATCGATCTTGTCGTCTTTTTCGACCCCTACGCGCCGGCCCTGAAGGACACGCTCGATGCGGCGGACCTTTTCGCCAGGCTGACCCGGCGGCTGGTGCGCATCCTCCAGGATCGCACCGGAGACGGCTATGTTTTTCGCACCGATCTCAGGCTGAGGCCGGATCCCGGCTCGACGGCACTGGCGATCTCCGTGACGGCAGCGTTGCACTACTACGAAAGCCGCGGCCAGAACTGGGAACGCGCCGCCATGATCAAGGCGCGACCCGTTGCCGGCGATACCGAGGCCGGTGAAGCCTTCCTCAAGGAGCTGCAGCCTTATATCTGGCGCAAATATCTTGACTACGCGGCAATCGCGGACGTCCATTCCATCAAGCGCCAGATCCATGCCCACAAGGGCCATGGCGAGATCGCGGTGGCCGGCCACAACGTCAAGCTGGGGCGAGGCGGCATCCGCGAGATCGAGTTCTTCGTCCAGACCCAGCAATTGATCGCCGGCGGGCGTTTTCCTGAACTGCGCGGCCGCCAGACCGTGCCGATGCTGCAGGAACTTGCCGCCCGCGGCTGGATCACGCCCGAGGCGCGCGACGCCCTGGTCGGTCAGTATTGGTTCCTGCGTGACGTCGAGCACGCGATCCAGATGGTCGCAGACGAACAGACGCACACCCTGCCGGAAGACGACGAGGGGCTGGAGCGTATCGCCCATATGCTCGGCTTTGCCGATCGCGAGGCATTCTCCGCTGTGTTTCGCCGATCGCTGGAGCAGGTGGAGGGACACTATGCGGCGCTTTTCGAGACGGCGCCGCAGCTTTCGTCGGGCATCGGCAATCTCGTCTTCACCGGCGATGTCGATGATCCCGACACGCTGCAGACCTTGTCACGTCTTGGCTTCGAGCGGCCGAGCGACATGTGCCGTGCCATTCGCGGCTGGCATTTCGGCCGCTACCGGGCGACGCAGTCCGCCGAGGCACGCGAGAGGCTGACGGAACTGACGCCGGCGCTCCTCCAGGCTTTCGGCGAGACGCGGCGTGCCGATGAAGCGCTGCTGCGCTTCGACGCCTTCCTCGCCGGTCTACCTTCGGGCATCCAGCTCTTCTCGCTCTTGCAGTCCAATCCGGCGCTGCTGAAGCTTCTCGCCACGATCATGGGTGCGGCGCCGCGGCTTGCCGCCATCATCACGCGACGGGCGCATGTCTTTGACGGGTTGCTGGACCCGGGTCTCCTGAACGAACTTCCGAGCCGCGCCTACCTTGCTGCACGGCTTTCCGCCTTGCTGGAGGGAACACGGCAGTACGAGGATGCGCTCGACAGGCTGCGCGTCTTCGCCGACGAGCAGAAATTCCTGATCGGCGTGCGGCTCCTGACCGGCGCTATCGATGCCAACCGCGCGGGGAGGGCATTTTCCGACCTTGCCGACCTGACGATCGGCGCGGCGCTGGATGCCGTCATTGGGGAGATGTCGTTGCGTCACGGCAGGGTGGCGGGGGGAGTGGTGGCGATCCTCGGCATGGGCAAGCTCGGCAGCCGCGAACTGACCGCCGGCTCGGATGTCGACCTGATCCTTCTCTACGACCACGACGAGGATGCGGAATGGTCTGATGGCGAAAAGCCCTTGGCGCCATCGCATTACTACGCGCGTCTCACGCAACGCCTCATCGCCGCCGTATCTGCGCCGACCGCGCAGGGCGTGCTTTACGAGCTCGACCTGCGGCTGCGGCCGTCGGGCAACAAGGGGCCTGTTGCCACCCACATCGATTCCTTCGTCAAGTACCAGCGCGAACAGGCCTGGACCTGGGAGCACATGGCGCTGACGCGGGCGCGAGCCGTAGTCGGCGACGAGGCGTTCGTCGCCCGTGTCGAACGCGAGGTGGAGACGATCGTCGCCCGCCCGCGTGACGCCGCGAAGCTGGCGAAGGACGCGCGCGAGATGCGCACTCTGATCGAGCAGGAAAAGCCGCCGCGCGACATCTGGGATCTGAAGCTCATCCCCGGCGGCTTGATCGACCTGGAATTCATCGCCCAGGTGGCGATGCTTTGTGGAAAGGTGACTGGCGCGGAACGCCCGACCGGAACCGCGGAGGCGCTTTCAAGGCTGGCGCCGGATTTCGCAGGCCCGCAGATCGTTCAGGAACTGTTCAGGTCGCATTCGCTTTACTCGACCCTGACACAGATCATCAGGCTGTGCCTCACCGGTCCACTCGATCCGGACGACATTCCGCCGGGGCTCGTCGACTTGCTCCTGAGGGATACAGACCTGCCGGAGCTTGGCGTTCTGGAGGCGCATGTCAAGGAGACGTCGCGGCAGGTTCGCAAGGATTTCGACCTGCTGCTTCGTGGGAAGCTTTCATAGGCCGATGGGTTGCCGGAAGTTTCCGTCGCATCGGGGGTAACGATGCAACAGGAGAAGACAATGAGGAAATCTACCAGGCTCGCACTCGGTTTCGCCGCTCTCGCCGGCGCCATAGCCACCGCTGCCTATGCGGCCGAAGGTCCGGCCCGCATGCACCAGGATATGCGTATGCACAAGGCGGACGCGGACAAGAGCGGCGACATCACCTTCGACGAATTCTCTGCGGCGATGAAAAACCGGCTCGATGCCGCCGATACCAACCACGACGGCAAGATCACCGTCGAGGAACTGGCGGCCCAGCTCGAGAAGGCGCGCTACGAGCGCATGGCCAAGCGCATGATCCGCCGTTTCGACACCAATGGCGACGGCGAACTGACCGAAGACGAGGTCCAGGGCCGGCAGAAGAAGCTCTTCGCGCTGCTCGACAAGAACGACGACGGCAAGATCGAGAAAAGCGAGATGCGCGGCATGGCCGGGCGCCACGGCGGCTGGCGTCATCGTGGAGGCTGGGGTCATCACGGTCCGAACGGCGGCGACGTCGAATAGCCTCTCCGATTGGGCGTGAAGGGCGGGAGCTCCGGAGCTGATCGCTCCGGGGCTCCTTTCATTGGAGAGCTGCGTAAGGTGTGATGAAGCCTACGCCGCCTGGCGGGCAGGGGCTTTCCCTTCCGGGATACGGATGGAGACGATCGTCCCCACCCCGTCCGTAGAGCGGATCTTCAACGCCCCGCCATGCAACTCCGCCAGCGAACGCGAGATCGCTAGGCCGAGCCCGGAGCCCGCGTGGCTCTTGGAAAACTGGTTCTGCACCTGCTCGAAGGGGCGGCCGAGCTTCTTCAGCGCCTCGCGCGGGATGCCGCAGCCATTGTCCTCGATCGTCACCACCATTGCGCCGTAGGCCTTGCGGGCGCGCACCAGTATACGGCCGCCCTCGCCGGTGAACTTCACCGCGTTCGAAAGCAGGTTGATCATGATCTGCTTGATTGCGCGGCGGTCGGCGAAGAGTGTCATGGAATCGGCGATCCTCGTCTCCACTTCGATCGACTTCTGCGCCGCCTGCAGCGATATGACCTTCACCGTCTCCGTGATCAGCGGACAGAGGTCGATCTCCTCGCGGTCGATGGAGAACTGCCCCGCCTCGATCTTGGACATGTCGAGGATGTCGTTGATGACGCCGAGAAGATAGCCGCCCGCGCCATGGATGTCCTTGACGTACTCCTCGTAGCGTGAGGACCCGAGAGGGCCGAAAAGGCCCTGCTGCATCAGTTCGGAGAAGCCGATGATGGCATTGAGCGGCGTCCTGAGTTCATGCGACATGTTGGCCAGGAATTCGGATTTCGCCCGGTTCGCCGCCTCGGCCCGTTCCGTCTCCTTCAAGTAGCGGCGGTTCAGTTCGGCGAGTTCGCGCGCGCGCTCTTCCTCCGCTTTGCGCGCGACGCTGAGGTCATGGATCGTCGCCATTTGCCGCCGCTCGCTGTCGACGAGCTTTTCCTGGTGCTGCTTGAGAAGCGTGATGTCGCTGCCGACCGACACGATGCCGCCGTCGCGGGTGGTGAGTTCGTTGACCTGAAGCCAGCGCCCGTCCGCGAGATGCCGTTCGAAGGTGACGGCGCCGCGCATGCCGCTCGCCAGCCGCCGCTCGGCGAGAAGCGGCTTCATCCGCACCTCGATATCCGCCCGCGGCGTGCCCGGCGCGACATCGCGATCGGAAAGGCCTGCATCCTGCTGGAATTTCGAATTGCACATGATCAATCGCTCGGCCGCGTCCCACAGGACGAAGGATTCCGTGATGTTCTCGATCGCGGTGCGCAGCCGCTGGTCGGCCACTTCAGTCTGTCGGGCGAGGTGGAGTTGTTCGGTGACGTCGACTGCGATGCCGATCAGGTGCAGTTCCGATGCCTCAGGATCGATGACTTGCGCGCGAGCCCGCATCCATACCCATCTGCCATCGGCATGGCGCATGCGGAAGACCTGGTCGATATGATCGGTCTCGCGCGAGACGATCCGGTTGGCGATCGAAAAGAGGTCGCCGTCGTCTTCATGCAGGATTTCCGCCACATCGCCGAAGGAAAGCATCGCCTCGCACGGCTTGTAGCCGAGCATGTCGTACATGGACCGCGACCAGTACATGCGCCCGCGCGCCATGTCCCAGTCCCACAGCCCGCAGCGGCCGCGCACCAGCGCCAGATCGATCCGCTGGTGAGCCTGCAGGTAGATCGCATCGGCGGTTTCCGCCCGCGCCACCTGGCTGAAATAGGCATAGAGGATGACGAGCAGGATGGCGGTGGTGAGCACGTAGAGCGTCGCATTGAGCGTGACCGTGCGCCGCCACTCGGCGAATACGGTCCTGACGGGGACCAGCGCGGCCGCCGAGCTCTTCTTGCCGTCGAGCCGGTCGACCGCGGCATACCAGTCCTCGCCGCCGACCCGCACCATCATGACGCCGGCCCTTTCCCCGAACAGGAAGAGGGGCTGTCCGCCGTAGATCAGCGCCTGCAGCGATTTGCCCAGCCAGCTGTCCCCGGAGGAAGTAACCGCGACGATGCGGAAGTCGGGGTCAGTCAGGGCGAGCACATAGCCGTCGCCGAACGACCCGAATTCCGCTGTCTGGCGCACGAGGTCGCCGTTGCCACGGCCACTCTTCTTCGGGTCGTTGGCCGAGGCCGCCCCGGCGAGCTGGCTGGCGGCGAGTGCGAGCATCGACTTGGCGCCGCGTTCGATGCTGTCATGCGCATTCATCAGCGCGATGCAACGCGTAGCGGCGACAATCAGGAGGAACAGCACGATCAGCGCCGGAATGGCCCGACGCAGGAAGGGTTCGGCCGCCACGAGGCGCCGGTAAGCCGGAGCGGCAATCATCCGAGCGTTTCCTGCTAGGCCCAGGCCGATCTTTCTTCCGCCTGTTCGCTTGGCAAAAAAGGCACCCCCGGGCGCGCCCCACGCGTCCGCCTTTGCCATTCCCGATGGCTCCTTTGTCGAATTGCCTGAAAATGATTACCCGGTACGCCGCACTTTCGAATCATCTATAAAGAATCAGAGGTGATTCGCGGTGTCCAGTGCCTTCGGCGGTCAAGGCCGGATAAATTTTCTTCACCGGATTCGCGGAACGGGCCGCCCTATGCCAGCGTCCGCTCAACGATGTCGCGCAAGTCGGCCGAGAGGTCCGGTTTTGCGGCAATTCCGGCGAGCACGAGGCGCGCCTGCTCCTGCCGCTCGGGTTCGAAGGATCGCCATGACCGCAGTGCCGTCGCCAGCCGCGCCGCGACCTGTGGGTTGCGCTTCTCCACCTTGAGCACGGTCTCGCCGAACAGCCGGTAGCCGGCGCCGTCGCGGCGATTGAAACCGGTTTGGTTGGCGGTGGCGAAAGTGCCGATCAGCGCCCGCACCCTGTTCGGATTGGTGATGGAGAAGCCTTTGTGGCGCATCAGTGTGGCAACGCTGTCGACCGTGGAGGCTCCGGGAACTGTAGCCTGTATCTGGAACCACTTGTCCATCACCAGCGGATCGGACCCGTAGCGCTTCTCGAATGCGGCAAGCGCCGCCTCCGTCTCCGCCGAGGCCGGATGACGGTGCGCCAGAACAGTGAGGGCCGCGGCGCGGTCGGTCATGTTCGTCGCACTCTCGTATTGCGCGGCGGCGCGCGACGGGTCGCCCTCGGCGGAGAGATAGTCGAGCAGTGTGTTGCGCAGGGCCCGCCGGCCCGCGCTGGCCGCATCGGGGCTGAACCGCCCGTTCTGCGAGAGGTTCTCGTAAAGCTCGGCAAATGCCTGCCCATTGGTGACGACGACCGCCGAAATCAACGCCTCGCGCGCCTTCAGGATGGCGTCGGGATCGATGTTGCTGCCGATCTCGCGTGCGATGTCGGCCTCGCCGGGCAAGGTCAGCGCCAGCGCGCGATAGGCGGGTTCCAAGGTCTCGTCCGCGGCGATCGAGCCGGCAAGCGCGACCATTCCGGCGCTGAATCTTGGCGCCTTGCCGCCCCGGCACTGGCGGAAGGCGGCAATAAGCGCGTCGGTGAAGAGTGTGTTCAGCGCCTGCCAGCGGCAGTACAGGTCGTCGTCGTGCCGGGCGAGGAATATCCGGTCCTCGTTTTTCTGCACGACCGAGAGTGTGACAGGGGCGGAAAAACCGCGATTGAGCGAGATCGCCGGCCGCTGCGGAAAGCCGCCGAAGCGCACCTGGTGCCGGCGTTTCCGCACATGGATGACGCCGTTCTCGACTGTTGCGCCCTCGACGGAGGTGAAGGGCGCATCGTGACCGTTGCGGCCGACCAGCCCGAACGCCAGCGGGATGTGCATCAGTCGCTTGCGGCTTTCGTGCGGTGTCGGAGGCACCGATTGTTCGATGTCGAGGATGAACTCCGCCGAGGCCGGATCGTGCGAGGTCTTGACCGTCAGATTGGGCGTACCCGCCTGGTTGTACCAGAGCGAGAATTGCGACAAATCCTTGCCCGAGACTTCTTCGAACACCGCGAGGAAATCCTCGACCGTGGCGGCGTCGCCGTCGTGCCGCTCGAAATAGAGGTCCATGCCGCGCCGAAAGGCTTCTTCGCCGAGAACCGTGCGGACCATGCGCACCACCTCCGAACCCTTCTCGTATACGGTCGCCGTGTAGAAATTGTTGATCTCGCGGTAGCGCCGGGGCCGTACGGGGTGCGCGAGCGGGCCCTGGTCCTCCGGGAACTGATGCGCGCGCAGCGTCCGGACCTCGGCGATGCGCTTCACCGCGCGCGACCGTTGGTCGGCGGAGAATTCATGGTCGCGGAAGACGGTCAGCCCTTCCTTGAGGCAAAGCTGGAACCAGTCGCGGCAAGTGATTCTGTTGCCGGTCCAATTGTGGAAATACTCGTGCGCGATCACCGCCTCGATATTGGCGTAGTCTGCGTCGGTGGCGGTCTCCTCGTCGGCAAGCACGTATTTGTCGTTGAAGACGTTGAGACCCTTGTTCTCCATCGCGCCCATGTTGAAGTCGGAGACGGCGACGATGTTAAAGACGTCGAGGTCGTACTCGCGGCCGAATTTTTCCTCGTCCCAGCGCATTGAGCGCTTCAAGGCATCCATGGCGTACGATGCCCGCGACTCCTTGCCATGCTCGACATAGATGCCGAGTTCGACGCCACGGCCCGAAGCCGTGACGAAGCGATCCTTCACGGAGCCCAGATCGCCGGCGACGAGCGCGAACAGGTAGGACGGCTTGGGAAACGGATCGTTCCACTCGGCATAGTGGCGTCCGCCGTCGAGATCGCCGCGAGCGCCGGGATTGCCGTTGGAAAGGAGCAGCGGGGCGTCTTTCTTCGGGGCCTCGATGCGGACGCTGTAGACCGAAAGCACGTCCGGCCGGTCAAGGAAATAGGTGATGCGACGGAAGCCCTCCGCCTCGCATTGCGTGCAGTAGACCCCGTTGGACCGATAGAGGCCCATGAGCTGGGTGTTTGTCTCGGGCGAGAGCCGCGTGCGGATCGTCAGCACGAACCGGTTCCGGCGCGGCGGCCTGATCGTCAGGTTGTCCGCCGTCGCCTCGAAGGCGGCCGTCGCGGCCGGCTTGCCGTCGATCGCGAGACTCACGAGTTCGAGCCCGTCGCCGTCCAGGACAAGCGGCGTCGTGTCCGGCACTTCGGCACGGCGTTCGATCGTCAGTTCGGCGGTTACCGTCGTTGCGTCGGGAGAAAGATCGAAGTCCAGATGCGTCAGCGGAATGAGATAGTCGCTGGGGCGGTAGTCCTCCAGGCGGAAGACCTGGCCTGTATCCGAACGCATCACGATCCTTTCCCGCAGCGGCATGCGCCAGGCTGCTGGCACAACAAAATTGAAGCGCTGCTCTTTACACGAAAGACCCACTCGACAAAACTGCGAGGAGGCATATTTCAGCTCATCGCTCCCAATCACCAAGCAGGATAAGCCATGAACGTCATGACGCCGAAATTCGGCATGGGCGCTTCGGTCCTTCGCAAGGAAGACAATGCGTTCATAACGGGGAAGGGCCGTTATACGGACGATATCGCGCCGGAGGGAACGCTCCACGGCTATGTGCTGCGCTCGCCCGTCGCCAATGCGGGATTCACGATATCGACCGACGCCGCGAAGGAAGCGCCGGGCGTCAGGCTTGTGCTGACCGGCGCGGATCTCAAGCATTTGGGCGACCTCAAGACCCACGGCATGCAGAAGGAGCCCGACGGCACGATGCGGCCCACGAAGGACATTCCGGTCCTCTGCCGCGACCATGTCCGCCACGTCGGCGATGCGGTCGCCTTCGTCGTTGCAGAGACCCGCGCGCAGGCGCAGGACGCCGCCGAACTGATCGAGGTCGACTACGATGCCGGAGATGCCGTCGCGGATGTGAGGCGTGCGCTGGAGAAGGACGCGCCGCTGGTATGGCCCGATCTCGGCACCAATCTCGCCTTCACGCATCACAGCGGTGACAAGGCGAAGACCGATGCGGCTTTCGCCAAGGCATCGAAGGTGACGCGCATCGAATTCTTCAACAACCGGCTCGTCTCCAATTACATGGAGGTCCGTTCCGCCATCGGCGAATGGCGTGCCGACGAGGATCGCTGGGTGTTGACGACAGGCTCGCAGGGCGTACACGGCATCCGCGACCTGATCTGCACCGATGTCCTCAAGGTCAAGCCGGACAAGCTGCGCGTGATCACGCCCGACGTCGGGGGCGGCTTCGGCCCGAAGAGCTTCAACTACCGCGAATACACGCTCGTGCTGGAGGCGGCGAAGCGCCTCGGCGTTCCAGTCAAGTGGACCGGCGACCGAACGGAGCATTTCCTCCAGGACGCGCATGGACGCGACAACGCGGTGGTCGCCGAGATGGCGATGGACGGGGAGGGCCGCTTCCTCGGGCTTCGCATCGACCTGAAGGCCAATATGGGCGCCTACCTTTCACAGTACGGACCCTTCATTCCCATTCTCGGCGTATCGATGACGACCGGCGTCTACGACATTCCGGCGATCGACGTGAATGTCACCGGCGCCTACACCAACACGGTTCCGGTCGACGCCTATCGTGGCGCGGGGCGGCCGGAGGCGGCGTTCCTGATCGAAAAGCTCGTGGACGCGTGCGCCCGCGATCTCGGCATAGCGCGCGAGGATATCCGGCGTAGGAACTTCATCAAGAAATTCCCTTACACCACGCCGACCGGTCGCATGTACGATACCGGCGATCTCAATGGCCACATGACCAAGGCCATGGAGAATGCCGGCTGGGACAGCTTCGAGAAGCGACTCGCGAAATCGAGAAAGGAAGGCAGGATCCGCGGCATCGGCATGTCGACCTATATCGAGGTCTGCGCCTTCCCCGGCTCGGAGCCGGCCTTCGTAGAGCTTCGTGGAGACGGCACCGTCGCGCTGAGGATCGGTACCCAGTCGAATGGCCAGGGCCACGCCACGGCCTATGCCCAGTTCGTAGCCGACAAGCTCAACATCGGCATCGACAGGATCGAGGTGCGCCAGGGCGATACCGATGAACTGGCCAAGGGCGGCGGGACCGGTGGCTCCCGCTCCATCCCGCTCGGCGGTGTTTCGGCGGCTCTCGCCGGTGAGGATCTGGCCGGGAAGATCAAGAAGATCGCCGCCGACGAGCTGGAAGCGTCGGCCGGCGATATCGAACTCGCCGACGGCGCCGCGCGGATCGTCGGCACCGACCGTACCATCGATTTTTCGGCCATCGCCAAGGCCGCGAAGTCGCCCGACGACCTCAAGGGGCAGGGCGAATTCGTCCAGAACGAGGGCACCTATCCGAACGGCACCCATATCTGCGAGGTCGAGATCGATCCGGACACGGGCGACACGAAAGTGGTCGCCTATACGATCGTTGACGATTTCGGCGTGACGGTGAACCCGATTCTGCTTGCCGGCCAGGTCCACGGCGGCATCGTGCAGGGCATGGCCCAGGCGCTGTCGGAAAACACCGTCTATTCGGAAGACGGCCAGCTCGTCACCGCGACCTTCATGGACTACACAATGCCGCGGGCCGAGGACTTCCCGTCCTTCTCGTTCGAGACGCGCAACATACCGTCCACGACGAATGCCCTCGGCATCAAGGGCGCGGGCGAGGCGGGGACGATCGGCGCCACGCCTGCGGCGCTGAATGCCGTCACCGACGCGCTCTATCGAGCCTACGGCATCCGGCATATCGACATGCCGACGACGCCGCATCGCGTCTGGAGCGCCATTCGGGAGGTCACGGGGGAAAAGTGAGGAGAAGCGCGCCGCTCGCGAAACGGGCGGAGCCGGGCTGTCCGGAAGGACGGACGGAAAGGGCGGAAAAGCCTCCTCGGCCTGCAGACATGCAGGAAGCCGGGCGGCCGATGACGGCGATTGCGCTCAAGGTCCTGTCCGTCATGATCTTCGTGGCGATGTCGACTCTCATCAAGGCCGCCGGGGAACTGCCGACGGGGCAGATCGCCTTCTATCGCTCACTCTTCGCCATCTTCCCCATCGTCGTCGTCTTCGCCTGGCGGCGCCAGCTCAAGCGCTCGTTCCACACGAAGCATCCGTTCAGCCACATCGCGCGCGGCATGGTCGGCGTGGTCGGCATGTGGTTCAGCTTCTACGGTCTCACACGCCTGCCTTTGCCGGAGGCGGTCACCATCAACTATGCCCAGCCGCTGATCGTCGTCGCCCTGAGCGCCATCTTCCTTGGCGAGATCGTGCGTGTCTATAGGTGGAGCGCGGTGATGGTCGGCTTCCTCGGCGTCATCATCGTCTCGTGGCCGAACCTGACGCTTTTTTCCTCGCCGGGCGGATTTGGTCACCAGCAGGCCCTGGGGGCGGTCGCCCTGCTTGCATCCGCCCTGATCGCGGGTGTCGCGATGCTCCTGGTGCGACGCCTGGTGAAGACGGAAATGTCGGCGACCATCGTGTTGTATTTTTCCTCTACCGCGACCGTCCTTTCCCTGCTGACGCTTCCCTTCGGCTGGGCGGATCTCAACCAGGAGCAGCTTGCCTGCCTGACATTGGCGGGCATCTGCGGCGGCGTTGCCCAGATTCTCCTGACGGAAAGCTACCGCCATGCCGGCATGTCCGTAATCGCGCCGTTCGAATATACATCGATGCTGCTGGCGATCGCCTTCGGCTACGTCTTTTTCGATGAAGTGCCGACGCTTTATACGATCGTCGGCGGCGCGATCGTGATCGCGTCCGGTCTCTTCATCATCTGGCGCGAGCAACATCTTGGCCTGCCGCGCGCAGCGGCGCGGAAGCTGGTGACGCCGCAGTGACGGACATGCGCTTGGAGCAACGGACTTGCTACCCGCTCGCCGCCAGCGCCGCCAGCCGCATCTTGATCTCCAGAAAATCGCGCCAGGCCAGCCGCTTCGCCGCCGGATTGCGCAGCAGATAGGCGGGGTGCAGGGTCGGCATTGCCGGGATGGTAAGCCCTCCCGCCGTCCGGTGCTCCTGCCAGTTGCCGCGCAGCCGCATGATGCCGACTTGTGTGTCCAGGAGCGCCTTGCTCGATGGATTGCCGAGCGTGACCAGCACTTTCGGCGCGGCGAGCTCGATCTGCCGCTCGATGAACGGTCGGCAGATTTCGGTCTCGATGGGCGTCGGCGTACGATTGCCCGGCGGCCGCCAGGGGATCACGTTGGCGATGTAGGCCGATTGCCGATCGCGCCCGATCGCCGCAAGCATCCGGTCGAGAAGCTGTCCCGAGACGCCGACGAACGGCAAGCCTTCAATATCCTCGTCGCGCCCAGGCGCCTCGCCAACCAGCATCAGGTCGGCTTCCGGGTTGCCGTCGGCGAAGACGAGGTTCTTGGCGGTGAATTTGAGATTGCAGCCGTCGAAAGCGGCGAGCTGCTCGCGCAATTCGTCCAGTGACCCTGCTTCACGCGCCAGTTCCCGCGCCCGCGCCACCTGCGCGCCGTCGGGGATCGCGGCCATTTCCCTCTCCCTTGAGGGGAGGGTGGCGGCGAGGCCGCCGGGTGGGGTGGGTTCCGCTCCGCTCAGCCTTTTCTGCGTGAGAGCCGAGGCCGGTCTCGAACGCTCGGCTCGCGGCCGGTTCAGCTCATGCGCTGCCGGACCAACCCCCTCTGTCGCCTTCCGCGATATCTCCCCCTCGAGGGGGGACGTTCGCTGTGCGCTCTCCGCGAACCAGTCGACGGCCTCTTCGCCCAGTGCCTCGTCAACGCCGGCATCCGCATAGAAATGCAGGAGCTCGCGCAACGACCAGGGCTGCTTGCCAGTGTCGGGGGTCATGAAAATGGCGTGGCAGATCGCGTCGGCCTTTGCAAGATTCATGAAAAGGGAATGCGCGGGTCCTGGCGCAGGTAGAAAATCGGGTCCGGCGTGAAATCGGTGATGAAGAAGCCGAAGGTCACAAAGCTCTTCGGGTCGACGTGGCCGTCGCGGAAAAGGACCCGGTCATACGGCTCGTAGTCGCGGTGATAGTCGGCGAACCGGTCGCATTCGAGCCCTTCGCCGTCCATCTTTCGCTGATTGAACGAAAGCCCGTCGCCAAAATTGCTCGGCACGCCAAGTCGTTCCTCGAGCTCGAACTCGAATTCGAGCCACCCCTGGCCGCTGCCGTTGTGTGCTACGACCCGCAGATGCAGGAACCCGTTGGCAATGCCGCTGCCACCGTCTCCATAGGGCCGAAGCGGCCGCGCTGCCCGGATGACCAGTGTGACGGGACTCGCCGAAGAAAGCTCTTCCGTGAGCACGATGGGATCGGCGGCGCTTCCCTGGCCCGATATGCCGGTCAGGCTGAATCCACCCAGCTCGTCGGAAAAGGAATATGCGCCGGCATAGAAGCGGCCGTCATCGGCTGCGCCCGCACCGCACATCAGCGGTGCAAGGACGAGAAGGCCGAATCGTTGTGCATCCGTCATGGGTCCTGCTCCCGGTGCAGGAGCATCGAATCCGGTTTCATCGGTGCGGCGGGAGTGTGGCACCAATCCCCGCCGGCGGGAAGTCGGTAGTGTCAGGAGCGTGGAAGCGTGTCGGCGATCGACCGCAGCCGCCGCCAGGTCGCAAGACCACCGCCGACCAACGCCGCGGCCATCAGTGCAAGAGTGACGACGCTATCCGGCGCCGGTTTGAACACCATGTCCGCCACGACCACTGCCAGCAGGACCGAGTCGAAGCGTCCCAAAATCAGCAGCCGATGCGCTTCTGCGCTCGCGAGCGTGCTTTCTGGACCATATTTGCGGATGGCAGAGGAAAGCTTGTCGCTGCCCTGTCTGAACAGCGTCGCGCCAAGCACTGCGGAGACGAGGAAGCCTGCCAGTCCGATCAGTATCCACAACTCGTGGAAATCCCATGCGATCCAGGTCATCGCCAGACCGCAAAGGAGCGCGCCGAGCGCAGCCGGTCCGAAGACGCGGCTGAAAATGGCTATGTCCCTGCTTGCCACCGTGACGACCGCCGCCTTGTCTTTCCGTCCCATGGCGGATGAGCCGAGAATAAGCAGCGCGATGCCGCAGCCCAGCCAGACGATGACGCAGGCGATATGGAGAAACATGAACAACTGATAGAATTGCATGGCTTCATATACCGCGCGTTTCCTGTCGGCTGGAAAGGGTAACACCTGCCGGAGAGACGGCAAATACGGCCTGTGCCGGAGGCAGCTCTCCGGTTTCAAGCCGGCGAAAACTGCGTTATGCACGAGCTGAGTGAATTCGGCGCCGCCGTCGGGCGGGCCGCGGGGAGAGGTGCCGGATGGAAGAAGTCGAGCGTGAGAGCATGGAATTCGACGTGGTCATCGTCGGCGCGGGGCCGGCGGGCCTTGCCGCCGCGATCCGGCTGAAGCAACTCGATCCGGAGCTTTCCGTCGTCGTGCTTGAAAAGGGCGCCGAGGTCGGCGCGCATATCCTTTCCGGCGCCGTCGTCGATCCGATCGGCATCGACCGGCTGCTTCCGGGGTGGCGTGAGGAAGAGGGCCATCCCTTCAGGACGCCGGTCAGCGACGACCGCTTCCTCTTCCTCGGGCCGAGCGGGTCTATACGGCTGCCGAACTTCATGATGCCGCCACTGATGAACAATCACGGCAACTACATCGTCTCTCTCGGCAATGTCTGTCGCTGGATGGCGACGCATGCCGAGGCGCTCGGGGTGGAAATCTATCCCGGCTTCGCCGCCGTCGACCTGGTCTTCGACGAGAACCAGGCGGTCACCGGCGTCATAACCGGCGACATGGGCGTCGAACGCGATGGCACGCACGGCCCGAATTACGCGCCGGGCATGGCGCTGATGGGCAAGTATGTGATGATCGCGGAAGGAGCGCGAGGCTCACTCGCCAAGAAGCTGATCGCCCGCTTCGGCCTGTCCGACGGCCGCGATCCCGGAAAATTCGGCATTGGCTTGAAGGAACTCTGGCAGGTCAAGCCCGAGCATCACAAGCCGGGCCTTGTCCAGCACTCCTTCGGCTGGCCTCTCGGCATGGCGACCGGCGGCGGCTCTTTCCTCTACCATCTGGAGGACAACCAGGTGGCGGTCGGCTTCGTCGTGCACCTGAACTACAAGAACCCCTACCTTTCGCCCTTCGAGGAATTCCAGCGTTTCAAGACGCATCCCGCGATCCGAGACACGTTCGAGGGCGGCAAGCGCATCTCCTACGGCGCCCGCGCCATCACCGAGGGCGGCTGGCAGTCCGTGCCGAAGCTCTGCTTCCCCGGCGGCGTGCTCATCGGCTGCTCGGCCGGCTTCGTCAACGTGCCGCGCATCAAGGGTTCGCACAACGCCATCCTGTCGGGAATGCAGGCGGCCGAACACGCGGCCGAGGCGCTCCGCGCCGGCCGCGCCCACGACGAGCTCAAGGGCTATGAGGATGCGTGGCGCGGCTCGGACATCGGCCGAGACCTCAAGAAGGTGCGTAACGTCAAGCCGCTCTGGTCGCGCTTGGGAACCCTGGGTGGCGTTGCGCTCGGCGGCTTCGACATGTGGATGAATACGCTCTTCGGCTTCTCGCTCTTCGGTACCCTGAAGCATGGCAAGCCGGACTTTGCCACCTTGGAGCCGGCGGAGAAGCATTCCCCGATTTCCTATCCGAAGCCTGACGGCGTGCTGACCTTCGATCGGCTTTCCTCGGTTTTCCTCTCCAACACCAATCACGAAGAGAATGAGCCTGTCCACCTCAAGGTCGGCGATCCCGAACTACAGAAGCGCTCCGAATACGGCGTCTTCTCCGGGCCCTCGACCCGCTATTGTCCGGCTGGCGTCTATGAGTGGGTCGACGCCGACGGAAATTCGCTGGCCGGCGGTCCCGGCTCGCCGACCAAGGGCGGCGAGATCTCGCATACCAACCCCGACGCCCGCTTCGTCATCAACGCGCAGAACTGCGTCCATTGCAAGACTTGCGACATCAAGGACCCGAACCAGAACATCAACTGGGTGCCGCCGCAGGGCGGCGAGGGGCCGGTCTATCCGAACATGTAAGAGGACGGCCAGGACAGTCGGTCAGCGGCAAGTTACTGATGCGCTCACCCCATCCCGGCTTTCAGCCGGGCCCTCTGGAAGGGGAAGGAAAGAGCGCCAGTTCCGATTTCCTCCTCCTGCAAGGGGGAGATGGCCTGTAGGCCGGAGGAGTAAACGAGACCCGCAGCGTGAACTGCGGTGGCGATCGTCGATTAGTCGACTGCCTCGACCGTCTGCACCGGCCGGCCCTGTTCCTTCCCCTCCGGTCTCAGCGAGAACTCGACCAGCACCGGGGCGTGGTCGGAGCCTACATCCTCGAGGATGC
>JBQCFA010000476.1:0-8688 GCA_051959695.1 Rhizobiaceae bacterium | reverse complement strand
TGGCTGGCGGAGGAGCGCGCCGGGCGTGCGCTCTATCGCGGCTTCGCCGGCAGGATGCCGGATGCGCCGGACTGGGCCGGCAGCGATGGCGGCGTCGCCAACACGCATATCGTCCGGCATGGCGGCCGGCTGATGGCGCTGGAGGAAGCGCATATGCCCACGCTCATCGATCCGGTCACGCTGGGTACGCTGGGCTACGCCGGCTTTGGCGCCTTGCGGGGCCCGTTCACCGCGCATCCCAAGGTCGATCCTAAGACGGGCGAGATGCTGTTTTTCGGATACAATGCCGCCGGTCCCCTGACGCCGGAGATCCATGCCGGCGCCATCGCCGCCGATGGTCGGTTGGAGACCTATCGGCGCTTCGAGACGCCCTATGCCTCGATGGTCCACGATTTCATGGTGACGGAGCGCTTCATGCTGTTTCCGATCCTGCCCCTGACCGGAAGCCTCGAACGTGCGCGGCGGGGCGGTGCGCCCTATGCCTGGGAGCCGGAAAAGGGTGCCTATGTCGGTGTCATATCCCGCGGCGACGCGGCCGCCACCATTCGCTGGTATCGCGGCGAGGCCTGCTACGCCTTCCATGTGATGAACGCCTGGGAGGAGGGGAACTGTCTGGTCGCCGATGTCATGGCTTTTCCCGAGCCGCCGCTTTTCCCCCATGCCGACGGGGCTCCGGGCGACCGCTCCAGGCAGCGCGCCCGCCTTACCCGCTGGACGTTCGACCTTGCCGCCGATACCGACCGTTTCGGCTCCGAGGTCATCGGCGAATTCTTCGGTGAGTTTCCGCGCATAGACGATCGCAGGGCGGGCACGGTCAACCGCCATGGCTGGTACGCCGCGTCAAACCCGGCCTTCCCGACTTCCGAATTGAATGGCCTCGTCCGACGCGACGGCGTTCGTGGCGACAACGATGCCTATTGGCTGCCGGAGGGCGACGTCACGTCCGAACCGGTCTTTGCCGAATGTGGCGCCGGCGAAGGCGAGGGCTGGGTGCTGGCGGTGGTTTGGCGCGCCGCCTTGCAACTCAGCGAGTTGCTCGTATTCGAAGCTCTCGACCTCGCCGCCGGTCCTGTCGCAACGGTTGAGATGCCGCAGCGCATCCCATTCGGCTTCCACGGCAATTTCGTTTCGGAGACGGCATGAAACAGTTCCTCTATGCGGCCAGGCCTCTCGTCTTCGACGCGCTCGGCGTCATCGTTTTCGCCGCCCTCGTCGCGCTGCATGTCGACGTGATCGTCGCGGCGGTCGCCGGTACGGCTGTCGCGGTCGCGATCGTTCTGTGGGAATTGCTGCGCGGCCGCGCCGTCCCGGCGCTGCAATGGATCAGCCTGGCGCTCGTCCTCGTTTCCACGGCCGCCACCTGGCTCACCCATGACCCGCGCTTCGTCATGGGAAAGCCGAGCGTGATCTACCTGCTGATCGGCGCCGTTATGCTGAAGCGGGGCTGGATGAACCGCTACGTTCCGCCTGAATCGCTGCCGCTGATCGAGGATCGCATGACCTTGTTCGGCTATGTCTGGGCCGGCCTCATGTTCTTGACGGCGATCGCGAACCTTGTCGTCGCGGTCTGGTTCACGGCGGATTGGCCGGCCTTCATCGCCGTCTTCCCGCTCGCCACCAAGATCGGGCTTTTCCTGCTCCAGTTCGTGGTGGTCAAGGCGACGGCGCGACGGCGTATCGCGGAACGCGACGGTGCCCGGAAGGCGGCCGGCTTCCCCGCCGACGGGCCGTCGTCCGCCGCCCCTGCCGACGGCGCATAGCGGGTTAGGGACCTCAGGCTCTCCTGCCCTCGTGGACCGTGAACTTCGGTTTCCGGTGCATGCGCCCTTCGAGCCATTCGCCTGCCTGCCGCCCGGGCATCGGGAAAGCGATGGAATAGCCCTGCACGTGCTCGCAGCCGAGCGCCAGCAGCGAGTTGAGCTCCCCTTCAGTCTCCGCGCCTTCGGCGATGATGGAGATTCCGAGCCCGCGCGCCAGTTCCGTGATGGCGCGCACGATCTTGGTATTGTCGTCGTTGCTGTCGATGTTCTGGACGAAACGCCGGTCGATCTTGAGCCGGTCGATCTCGTTCGGGTTGACGTGGCTGAGCGACGCGTAGCCGGTGCCGAAATCGTCGAGTTCCAGATGCACGCCCGCCTTGCGGATGGCGCGCAGCGTCGAGGCGATGCCGGTCTTCTCGTCGTCGAGGATCACCGATTCGACGATTTCCAGAGAAAGCCGCTTCGGCGGCAGGCCATGTTCTTCCAGCGTGCGGAAGAGAAAGGCGGCGAAATCGGGCTCGCGCAGTTCGGCGCCCGAGACGTTGACCGCCAGGCGGCCGAATTCCGTCCCCGCCCTGTACCAGTCGGCGGCCTGGGCGATCGCCTTGTCGATGACGATGCGGCCGATCTGGGCCATCAGCTTGGCCTTTTCCGCCACCGGAATGAATTCCGAGGGCGGCACGAGGCCGCGCCCGGGATGCTCCCAGCGAGCAAGCGCTTCGACCCCGGCCACGGTCGAACTCGCGAGCGAGACCTGCGGCTGGAAATGAACGGAGAACGCCTTCGCCGCGATAGCCTCCCGGAGGTCGTGCTCGAGCTGCTTGCGATGGTCGAGCTCCTTCCTGAGCTCATCGGAAAAGAAGGAGAAATGACCGCCCCCGAGCCGCTTGGCCGAATAGAGCGCCAGGTCGGCATGGACGAGCAGGTCTTCGCGATTGTCGGCGTCGACGGGATAGACGGCGATGCCGCCGCTGGCGCCTGGATGGATCGTGGCGCCGCCGAAATCCATCGGCTCGTTGACCTTGTCGAGGATACGCCGGGCCAGCGCGTTGATGTCCTCGGTGCTGCCCGCCGCGTTGAGGATCATGACGAACTCGTCGCCCCCGAGCCTGACGCACAGGTCGGAGGCGCGGCAGGAGGCGCGCATGCGTTCGGCCGTCTTGACCAGGACGAAATCGCCGGCCGCGTGACCGAGCGTGTCGTTGATCTGCTTGAACCGGTCTAGGTCGAGCTGTAGCACCGCCAGCCGTTCGCGTCGGCGCGCGGCGACCTTGAGCAGGCTGTCGAAATGGTCGATCAGGAAGGCGCGGTTGTAGAGGCCCGTCAGCCCGTCATGGACGGCGATGAAGGCCATCGAATTATGCGCGTCGATAAGATCGGTGGTGCGGCGGCGGATCATCTCGCTCATCGGACGGAAGATGAACAGCGCCACGAGGATGATGATGCCCATCGTGGCGTAGAAGAGATAGAGATGCAGCGAAAGCATCCGGTCGAGCCGGCCGTCGGCAAGCTCGGACATCCGCTGCTCCAGCGCCGAGTAGCCGGCAAGCGTCGAACGCGCCGCGTCCTCGTTGAGATGCGAGCGTGCTGCTTCGACGCTGCCGGCGCCGCCGAACCCGGCGGCCTGCGATTCCAGCACGGCCGCCAGTCCGCGTGCATTGGCCGCCAGGCTGGTCGAGTGGGCATCGAGCCGATACGGCGCGTCATGGAGGACACGCGCGACGGCGGCCGTCTCGTCCTTGCCGTCGTTTCTCGTCTCGGCGTCGAGGCTCGCCAGCAGGCGGCTGTAGCTGGATTCGAATGCGTTGTTGGCCGCCACCAGAGCCCTGACCAGCTGGAATTTTCCGGCCCCCGGCGCTTCGTCGATGGCGTTGGAGAGGAAGATGACCCGCTGCGAAAGGGCCTTCTGCTCGGAGATGAGCGAAAGCAGCCTGAGATCGGCTCGATGCTCCGTCATCATCTGCTGAAGGAGGATGTAGGACGCCATCGCCATCATCGCGATGATCGCGAGCGCGATCCAGTAGGCGCTCTTGATGATCACGATCAGCTTGCCGGTCGCGCTCTCGGATCTCTGCTCGGCCATGTGCCCCTCGGTATCGCCGTTGGCCGCACTTTGCGGGGGATTGCGTGAGAATTCGTTAAGCAGGCAGCCGCAATCACATCCGCGCCGTCCTGGTCGAGCGGATTCGGGGAGGGTGGTTAGCATATCCTTTCCGCACCGTTTCGAATTCTGCCGAATGGGCGGAAAGGCCGTTGCACGCCCCGGAGCGGGATCGCCTGGCCGTCAAGGGAACAGAACCGTTTCCAGAGACCGACATCATGGTCTAGAGTTGGGAAGGACCATCCCTTTTTCCGTGGAAACTCGATGAACATCCAGCACAAGCCTGCCCATGCCGCCGACGCGTCCTTCAAGTGGGAGGATCCGTTCCTCCTCGACGATCAGTTGACCGACGAGGAAAGGATGATCCGCGACGCCGCGGCCTCCTTCGCCGCCGACAGGCTCGCCCCTCGCATCGAGCAGGCCTATCTGGAGGAGAAGACCGATCCCTCGATCTTCGCCGAGATGGGCGGGGCCGGGCTGCTCGGCGTCACGATCCCAGAGGAATATGGCGGCGTCGGCGCCGGCTACGTCTCCTACGGTCTTGTCGCGCGCGAAGTCGAGCGGATCGACTCGGGCTATCGCTCCATGATGAGCGTGCAGTCGTCGCTGGTGATGCACCCGATCCACGCCTACGGCTCGGAAGAGCAGAGGCGGAAGTACCTGCCGAAGCTCGCTTCCGGCGAATGGATCGGCTGCTTCGGCCTGACCGAGCCGGACGCCGGCTCCGATCCGGGCGGCATGAAGACCCGCGCCGAGAAGGTCGACGGCGGCTACCGGCTCTCCGGCTCCAAGATGTGGATATCCAACGCCCCGATCGCCGACGTGTTCGTCGTATGGGCGAAGCTGAAGGGCGCCGACGGCAAGGACGCCATCCGCGGCTTCGTGCTGGAGAAGGGCATGAAGGGTCTCTCCGCCCCGAAGATCGCCGGCAAGCTGTCGCTGCGCGCCTCGATCACCGGCGAGGTGGTCATGCAGGGAGTCGAGGTCGGCGAGGACGCCCTTCTCCCCAACGTCTCCGGTCTCAAGGGTCCGTTCGGCTGCCTGAACCGCGCCCGCTACGGCATCGCCTGGGGCGCGATGGGGGCGGCGGAGGATTGCTGGTTCCGCGCCCGCCAGTACGGCCTCGACCGCAAGCAGTTCGGCAAGCCGCTCGCCGGCACCCAGCTCTTCCAGAAGAAGCTCGCCGACATGCAGACCGAGATCGCGCTCGGGCTTCAGGGTGCGCTCCGCGTCGGCCGCCTCTTCGACGAAGGCAGGATGGCGCCCGACATGATCTCCATCGTCAAGCGCAACAATTGCGGCAAGGCGCTCGATATCGCCCGGACGGCGCGCGACATGCATGGCGGCAACGGTATCCAGATCGGCTACCACGTCATGCGCCACGCGCAGAATCTGGAGACGGTCAACACCTATGAGGGCACGCACGACGTCCATGCGCTGATCCTCGGCCGCGCGCAGACGGGGATTCAGGCGTTTTTCTGATCGTTTGCGTCTGGCCGTATGCGGCACAACTGCAGCGTATGAATTCTGGTCCTTTCCGCCTCGCCTTTGCGAAGAAGAGAATCCTTTCCATTCCGGCGGAACTCGCTTTAGGATCGCCCGAAGCCTTCGGGCCAACAAAGAGAAAAACGGGAATTCAATCGAAATGGGAGTGCAGATGATGAAATCTTTCGGCTTGTCGATCCTGGCCGCCTCGCTTGCCTTTGCGCTGGCGGCGCCTGCGCACGCGGGCGAGACGCTGGATCGGGTGATGAAGACCAAGACGCTGACCATGTCGTCGGACCCGGAATACCCGCCGCAGTCCTTCCTGAACGACAAGAACGAGATGGACGGTTTCGACATCGATGTCGGCAAGGAGATCGCCAAGCGCCTCGGCGCCGAGTTGAAGACCGTCACGCCGGCCTGGGAAGTCATCACCGCCGGCGGCTGGGCCGGTCGCTGGGACATCTCGGTCGGCTCGATGACGCCGACCAAGAAGCGCGCCGAAGTGCTCGATTTCCCGGCGATCTACTACTACACCCCCGCTTCCTTTGCCGTGCACAAGGACTCCAAGATCACCAAGATCTCCGAGCTCAACGGCAAGATCATCGGCTCCTGCGGCGGCTGCACTTATGACGCCTATTTGAAGAAAGATCTCAACATCGATGCGCAGGGCGTGCCTGCCTTCAAGTATCAGGTGACGCCAAAAGAGATCAAACCCTACGACACCGACACCAACGCCTTCGACGATTTGAAGCTCGGCGACGGCGTGCGCCTCGACGCGGTGTTCTCGGCGCTGCCGACCATCAACGCCGCGATCAAGAACGGTTATCCGATGCGCGTCGTCGGCGATCCGGCCTTCTACGAGCCGCTGGCGGTGGCGACCGACAAGGGCGATCCGGAGTTCGATGCAAAGGTCAAGGAAATCGTCGAGGCGATGCACAAGGATGGCACGCTGACCAAGCTCGCCGTGAAGTGGTACGGGACCGATCTCTCGACGCCGGCCCAGACGACGAACTGACGTGTCGAGCGCCGACGAGACGCTTCAGCCGGACGCCGCGAGGGCGGCCGGCTCCTGGCTCTATGATCTGAAGCCGAGGCGGGCGGACCTGATCCTCGTCATCTGCCTTGCGGTGGTCTTTTCATGGATGGGCCTCGGCGGCACCCGCGTCGGCGAGCTGCTCGCGCCGCTTCTGGGCGGCGCTACCGGTCCCGACACGCAACCCGGCCTGGCGCTCGATATCCTGACCGGGGTCCTGCTGGCCGTCGCGGTATGGGTGAATGTCGCCGTGGTGCGGCTCCTGCCCTTCGGCGTCCAGATCGCCGTGGTATGGGTCGAACTCCTGCTCCTGTTCGTTGCTTTCGTCGGCAGCTTCAACCGCGATCTCGGGGTCTGGTTCGAGGAGAGCGAAACCGGGCAGACCAATATCGCCTTCCTGATCACGACCGGCGCGGTGACCACGCTCTACGTGTCGCTGATCTCCATTGTCATCGCCTGCTGCCTGGCGATGGCCGCCGCGCTCGCGCGCCTGTCGAAATCCGGCCCCGCCTACGCGGTCTCGACCTTCTACACCTCGTTCTTCCGCGGCACCCCTCTACTCCTCCAGGTCTATCTCATCTATCTCGGCCTGCCGACGCTCGGGCGCCAGTTCGCTCTCGACGCGGTTCCCTCGGGCATCATTGCGCTGTCGCTCTGCTACGGCGCCTATATGGCCGAGATCTTCCGCGCCGGAATCCTCGGCGTGCCGCACGGCCAGCGCGACGCCGCCATGGCGCTCGGCCTGCCGCGCGGCCTGACCTTCCGCAAGATCATCTTCCCGCAGGCGATGCGCCTGATCGTGCCGCCGACCGGCAACCAGTTCATCGCCATGCTCAAGGATTCCTCGCTGGTTTCGGTGATGGGTGTGTGGGAACTGACCAAGACGGCGCAGATCATCGGCAAGCGCGATTTCCGCGTCTTCGAGATGCTGATAGCGGCCGCCATCATCTACTGGGCGATGTCGATTTGCTTCGAACTCATCCAGTCGCGCATCGAGCGCCACTACGGCAAAGGCTACCAGCGCTGAATGCCGTTGTCGGGGTCCCGCCAGCGATGCGGCAAACCATTGGCGCGGGTCATGCGGGGGTGAGGTTGATCCACCGGCGGAGGAGCATGCATCTTTCGAAAGGCTGGATGGACGATGCCGCATTTCCGATAGACTCGATCGGTCTTCCGAGCCACATTCCGGACGCTGCCAGGAGGAGGCGCGCCCTGTGACCCAGGCATTCCTGACTCACATCGAATCCGAACTCGCCGAGTTGAAAGAAGCCGGCCTGTATAAGAGCGAGCGGGTGATCACCTCGCCTCAATCGTCCCACATCCGCACGGCAGGGCGGGATGTGCTCAATTTCTGCGCCAACAACTATCTCGGCCTTGCCGACAGTGCGACCCTGATCGAGGCCGCGAAGGATGCGCTCGAGCACTATGGGTACGGCATGGCCTCGGTGCGTTTCATCTGCGGCACGCAGGAAGAGCACAAACGGCTCGAAGACAGGATTTCAGCCTTTCTCGGCATGCAGGACACGATCCTTTACTCTTCCTGCTTCGACGCCAATGGTGGGCTGTTCGAGACGCTGCTGTCGGACGAGGATGCGGTGATCTCCGACGCGCTCAACCATGCTTCCATCATCGATGGCGTGCGCCTCTCGAAGGCCAGGCGCTACCGCTATGCCAACAACGACATGGCCGATCTGGAGGCGCGCCTGAAGGAAGCGGCCGATTGCCGTTTCAAGCTGATCGCCACCGACGGTGTCTTCTCCATGGACGGCATCATCGCCAACCTGAAGGGAATCTGCGACCTGGCGGAGAAATACGGCGCGATGGTGATGGTCGACGACAGCCACGCCGTCGGTTTCGTCGGGCGGCATGGCCGCGGCACGCCGGAAGCCTGTGGGGTCGAGGGACGCGTCGATATCCTGACCGGAACGCTCGGCAAGGCGCTCGGCGGCGCGTCCGGCGGCTATACGTCGGGCAAGGCCGTGGTGATCGACTGGCTGCGCCAGCGCTCCCGGCCCTATCTCTTTTCCAACACGCTCGCGCCGGTCATCGCGGCCGCCTCGCTGAAGGTCTTCGACATGGTGGCCGCCGGCGACGATCTGCGCAAGAAGCTTTATTCCAATGCCGCGCTCTTTCGCGACGGAATGAGGAAGCTCGGCTTTACGCTCGCAGGCGCCGGGCATCCGATCGTCCCGGTGATGCTCGGAGAGGCTTCCGTCGCGCAGGAGATGGCCCGAAAGCTGCTGGACCACGGCATCTATGTGATCGGATTTTCCTTTCCCGTCGTGCCCAAGGGCCAGGCGCGCATCCGC
>JBQCFA010000475.1:0-3115 GCA_051959695.1 Rhizobiaceae bacterium | reverse complement strand
TTCTTCGAGGCGTCGACATGGGTGACCTCGGCGCCGGCGCGGGCGGCCACCAGCGAGGCGAGGCCCGTATAGCCGAAAAGATTGAGAACCCTGACCGGCCGGCCGGCGGCGCGGATCAGTTCCTCCATATGGTTCCAGTGCGGGGCCTGCTCGGGAAAGACGCCGACATGACGGAAGGAGGTGAAGCGGCCGAGATAGTCGATGCCGTCATGGCGCATCGGCCATGTCTCTCCGAGCGGCGCCTTCGGGAAGCGCCAGCGGCCCATGCCTTCCTCGTCAGTATTTCCCGTGAAGACGGCATCGACCCGTTCCCATTCAGGCGCCGGCAGCGCCTTCCGCCAGATCGCCTGTCCCTCGGGGCGAACGATGCGGTAGGGGCCGTATTGCTCGAGCTTCTCGCCGCCGCCGGAATCGATCAGCGCGTAGTCCTCGTTCGGAGCGACTTCAAGAATCAGCGGCAGACGCTCGTCGGGAAGCGGGGCCTCCCGACGGACTGGCGGTCGTCGCGAGGCCGAACGCTCCGGCTCACGCGACCGTTCGGCGGCACTCGCCGACGGTTCGGGGCGATGATCGCCACGTCTGTCGCGCGAGGGTCTCAACGCAGGCATTCTCCACCAGATCCGGGCCGCTTCTGCCACAGCGCATTGCCTTCCGCAACTGAACCGGCCGCAACAGAACCGGGCTCTTAGCGTCGAGGAGGCGCGGATTGCGACGGGTTCGCCGACAGTTCGCGCCGGATGGACAGCAGTCCGCAGGCCAGCGCTACAAAGCCGAGCAGCTTCCAGACGGCGACAGCCATGTGGCCTGTTTCCCAGCGGTTTCGGACAGCGGCGAAATCCGACGGGACTGGACCTTGCGTCCAGGTCGCCAGCGTCGCGTTGGCGGGAGCAACCCACAGGAACCATGTCGCCAGGGCCGCCGCGTAGAGAAGTGTGGCGGCCAGCACGAGCCGAAATGCCCGTTTCCGTCTCCTGAGCAGGAAGGTCAAGACGGCGAGAGCGATGATGACGCCGACATCGAGCGGTGCGCCCACGATGGCGAAATATTCGAACTGCGCGTTGAAGACCGTCGCCTCGCGCCAGAGTTCGGGCGACCACACCATCAGGCGCGGAACCGCCTCCAGCACGTGGGCGAAGGAAGGACCGAGGCTCAACGCCGCAACGACGGCGGCCAGGAGCGACCAGAGGTAAAGTCCCTTCCCAATCTCCATCGGCGTCAACGTCCCGCTGGCAGCCCGGTTCCGGAGCTATCGGCCATTCCGGCGGATATGCTCGTAGACCAGCTTCCCGGCAGCGAGATCCTCGAGCGCCGCGCCTACCGATTTGAAAAGCGTGATCTCGTCGTCGCCGGTGCGGCCGGCCTGCTCACCGCGCGCCAACTGCGCGAGGTCGGCGACGATGTCCCCCTCGGCAAGGGCGCCGGATGCGAGCGCCTGCACGATATCGCCGGCCTCCTTCGTCGCGCCGCCCAGCGTATCGACGAAGATCCGGGCGCGCCGGACCGCTTCGTCGTCGCTTTCGCGCATCTGCGGCGTAAAGGCTCCGACGAGGTCGAGGTGAACCCCGGCTTTCAGGAGCGCGCCTTTCACCAGCGCGGTCGGGGAAATCGTCGCGCACGAGACGATGTCGGCCCACGCGATCGAGCCGTCGAGGTCGTCGGTCGCCTCGGCGGCGTATCCCTCGCCGCCCAGCGCCGCGGCGACGCGTTCGGCGTTGGGCGGCGTGCGATTCCAAATCCTGATTTCGCGGACAGGCCGGACGGAGGCATGCGCCTTCGCCAAGAAAGGCGCGAGGGCGCCCGCGCCGACCAGGAGAAGCCGCGAAGCATCGCCGCGCGCAAGATAGCCGGCGGCAAGGGCAGACGCAGCGGCGGTGCGCCAGAGCGTCAGCCGCTGGCCGTCTATGAGCGCCATCGGCTCGCCGGTGCGGCCGTCTAGCAGCAGGTAAAGCCCCATGACCGCCGGTTTTCCGAGCGCGTTGTTGTCCGGCGAGACGGTGACGATCTTCACGCCGATATGACCGCCATCGGATGAGCCCGCCTTGGCGAAATCCGTCCAGGCAGGCATCAGCAGCAGCGTCGAAGCCGCGCCGTCCGGCTTCTCGACGTGGTGATGGTGCCGGGTCGGTTGGATCGCGCCAACGCGAAACGCCTGCCGCAGGGCTTCGACCAGATCAGGAAAATTCAGGCAGCGGTCGACGTCGTCGGCCGAGATCGTCAGCATTCCTGGACCTCTCGCGGCGGATCAGTTTGCCGGCTCGGAAAGGGAGGGGCGGATAGCCGGCGGCCTTGCCTGCACGGCCTCATCGCGCAGGGTGCGCGCTTCCTCGGCGTGCCTGCGGGCCATCTTGCGATAACGGCCCTGGCGCAGCCAAGTCGCGGCGCTGCCGATCAGAACCCCGACAAGGAGCGCGATGAACAGATAGACGAAAAACGGAAGCGAGAGCGTGAGGCCCGGATCGCCTGGATCAAACGGGTTGAGCGTGAACGGGACGAAGGTCCTGTTTGCCACCGCCAGCGCGATCAGCACGATCGCCACCGGAACAAGTACGACTATGGTTAATATTCTCTTTATCATCTGCCGCTCGACCTGCCGGCGCCGGCCGATGGCCAACCGCGACGTCCGATCTGGAGGTTTCGTCCTGCCCCGAAGCTCCTTGTAGCGTCAGCGGCGATGACAGGGAAGGCTGAAGAATCTTCAAGTAAATCCGGGTGGAAATCCTATTGGCCGTTCAGCCGCTCGCGCAATTCCTTGCCGGTCTTGAAGAAAGGCACCCACTTCTCCTCGACCTCGACAGATTCGCCCGTGCGCGGATTGCGGCCGGTGCGTGCCGGGCGATTCTTCACCGAAAAGGCGCCGAAACCGCGCAGTTCCACACGATTGCCATCGGCAAGGGCGTGCGTGATCTCCTCGAAAATGGCGTTCACGATGTTCTCCACATCGCGAAGGAAGAGATGCGGATTTCGATTGGCAATCGTCTGCACGAGTTCGGATTTGATCATGGATTTGCTTCCCCGGGGCGTGCTTGGTCAGACTTCGACGGAATCGAATTCTGCTTGCTTTTCAATTGCTCAAGCTAGGGTTCAAGGGTGCCAGACGGACAGGAGACCGTCAAGG
>JBQCFA010000474.1:0-5691 GCA_051959695.1 Rhizobiaceae bacterium | reverse complement strand
CCGTTCAGGCCGATCAGCGGCCGCCCGACCAGCCAGCTCAGCCACGACGCCGAAGCCGCGTAGAGTATGGCGGCCCAGACCATGTAGCCGGGTATCTGGAAATTGTGGCCGGAAACGTGGAAGGTGAACCCCGATGACAGCGACCACAGCACGCCGACGAAGGAAACGAGCAGGACGGTAGATTGAACCAGCCCGACCGCGAGTGAGGTCGAGAGATCTGTCAGGTGGCCGGAATCCTCGTGCATGCGCTGGTCGGGATTGACGCCGATGGCGCCGGCATTCGCCAGGCGGAAGGCGCGGCGGCCTTTCATCCATTCGCCGATCAGATCGAGGGTCAAACCCTCGCGCAGCTTCAGTTTCAGCATCTGGCTGAGCCAGGTCTGGGCGATGTTGAGGACAAGCAGGCCGCCGGCGATGATGCCGAAGATCATGAGCTGGTGCAGGAAGCCGGGGAAGTCGCGGCGCTCCAATGCGTCATAGAAGGGCCGATACCACCGGTTCAGGATCACCTGTCCGGCGGCGATAGCCAGGATCATGGCGAACATGCCGCCCGAGAGCCAGAATATCCTGTTGCGGAGCGGCGAGGCCATGAAAGCCCGCAGCATCATCACCATCTGCTCGGACAGGCTGTAGTCTGCCGGCTGGGGGGGCGCCTGGTCGGGTTCGGACTTGTCGTCGGGCATGGGAGGGTTCCTGCGGGCGATGCGACGCGAGCGACGGGCCGACGCCGACCCGCATCCATACGAGACTGGATATGGTTACGAAAGGCGGGGCCGCCAGTCCGTCACGGTTTCCTGTCGCGGGCGACGGGCCGGAGTCGGCCCGCGCCCTGCGGCGTCAGCACGGGCACGAAGACGCGGCGCGAAGCGCGCGCGGCGACCGGTAGCCCCTGATAGAGGCGTTTCTGCGCCTCCACCACGATGACGCCGGCGAACATCGCGCCGAAGCGCCGTCCGACACGTTCGAAAATCTGGTGAAGCCTCAGCGTCGCGCGATGGACGCTGGGAGGAAAGAACAGCGCTTCGGCGAAGGCGCCGGGGGTGAAGTTCGTCTCGCGCAGCAGCGCGGTCAACTGTCCACGCGAATACGGCCGTCCGGTGCCGAAAGGGGTATGCTCGAAGCGCGCCCAGACGCCGCGACGGTTGGGCACGACGATGACGAGGCGGCCGCCGGGCGCCAGCACCCGCCACACCTCCATCAGCGTCTCACGCGGGTTCTCCGCATGTTCGAGGGAATGTACCATCAGAACGCGGTCTATCGACGAATCGACCAGCGGCAGGTCCTCATCGAAGACCAGCGCCGTCGCCGACGGGCCTGCCGGCGGCCAGTTCACCGCGCCCTGCGCCGCCGGCCTGAAGTCGAAAACGCGTTAGGCGTCCGAGCCGAAGCGCTCGAGCCAGGGTACGGCGTAGCCAAGCCCGACCAGCCTCTCGTTGCCGAGGGTCGCCCAGGCCGAGGACAACGCCATCGCGATCGAGCGCTCGGCCAGCCGGCCGAGCGTCGAGGCGTAGAAGGCGCGCAAATCGACGATATCGCTGTGCATGGGCGGGACGGTAGCCGCCGCCGCCGGTAACGGCAAGATTGGCGGCGTCTTGAGACGGCGGGGTGACAGCGCGGTCGCCGCCCTCTATCTGTTCGGCAACGAAAGGAGACTTCGATGGCGATCGGGATCGAGCAATTCATGTGTCTGAGCGACAATTTCGGCGTTCTGATTCACGACCGGGAAAGCGGGGAGACCGCGCTCATAGACGCGCCGGAGGAGGGGCCTATCCTGAAGGCGATCGAGCGGACTGGCTGGAAGCCGGGCACGATCCTGACGACACATCACCATACGGACCACGTCCAGGCCAATCTGGCGCTGAAAGAGAAATTCGGCCTGACCATCGTCGGGCCGAGGGCCGAGGCGTCCAAGATCCCGGGCATCGACAGGCAGGTCGGGGGCGGCGATACGCTGCATTTCGGCGGAGAGCCGGTGCAGGTGATCGATACGCCAGGGCATACTGCCGGCCATGTCAGCTACTATTTCCCGCAAAGCGGCGTCGTCTTCACCGCCGACACGCTTTTCGCGCTTGGCTGCGGCCGGCTCTTCGAGTGCCCGCCGGAGACGATGTTCGCTTCGTTGAAGAAGCTGGCGGCGCTGCCTGGCACGACGCGCGTCTATTGCGGGCATGAATACACCGAGGCGAACGCGCGCTTCGCGCTGACGGTCGATCCCGAAAACAGCGCGCTCGCCGCACGGGCCGAAGAGATCCGGAAGCTGCGGGCAGCCGGCAAGCCGACGTTGCCCACGACGATCGAACGCGAACTCGAGACCAACCCGTTCCTGCGCTGGCACGACGCAAGCGTTCGCAATACGCTCGGCATGCAGCATGCGACGGACGAAGAGGTTTTCGCCGAGATCAGGAAGCGCAAGGACAACTTCTAGGCTTCGGCCGAACGCCTGCGGCCGCCGAAGAGCATGGATTTCGCCGCAAGCGCCGCGCCGGCCGTGATGAGTGCGCAGGCCGCGAGGATACGGGGCGTCGCCTCCGCCGCGCCGGCTGCGATCAGCACCAAAGTCGAGAGGAGCGGCGCGGCGTAGCTTGCAGCGCCGAGCACCTGGATATTGCCGTGCTTGACGCCATGATCCCAGGCGTAGAACGCCGCACCCACCGGCATCAGTCCGAGCCCGGCGACCGCAAGCCACTGGTTCCAGCCTTCTGGCCATACCGTTTGTTCCAGCAGCAGGTGGCAGAGGAATGAAAGGATCGCGGTTGCCGCGCAAAACCATGTGACGACGCTGGTCGGCACGGCGGGAGAGCGCCGGGACAGGAGGGAGTAGCTCGACCAGACCAGGGCGCAGACGATCGCCGCGGCATAGCCGGCGGCATAGCGGCCATCGAAATCCAGCCGCCCACCTTTGCTGACGATGAGGAAGGCGCCGGCGAGACCGAGCAGCGCGCCGGCCAGGTGGTGCCAGCGCAACCGCTCACCGGGCAGGAGCGCCGAGCCGACGACGATCAGGAGAGGCCACAGATAGGCGATCAGGCTGGCCTCGACGGCCGGCGCGTTGCGCAGCGCCGTGAAATAGAAGAAGTGGTAGCCGAACAGGCCGGCGATGCCGATCAGCCAGACTTTCGCCGGGATCGGCTGCGTCTTCGCCGGCGGCGAGACGAAGCGGGCGGCGAGGCCGAGAGCGGTGCCTATCGTGAACGCCATGGCGGCGAGCTGGAACGGCGGCACATCGCCTGACCGGGCGGTCAGGAGCGCCAGAAGCGCCCACATCACCACCGCCGAAAAGCCGATCAGCGTCGCGCGCGCCATTCCCGCCTGTTCCGCTTCGTTCCCGTGACGCGAGCGCTCGCACGCGTAAGCGCAACATGCAAGGGCGGAACGCTATGGATTCGTCTCCAGCCGGTCGGCGCTGACGCTGACGGTGCCGATCTTGGTGCCGACGGAGGCGCTGACCGGCACGAACATGCCCGTCGTGCCCATCGGCGCGAAGGCGACGGTCATCTTCCCCTTGTCCTTCAGGTACTCGATGGTCGAATTGCCCGGCCGGTAGCCGCCGACGGGCGCGAAGCGGGCGGTGCATATGGTGGCGTCGCCCGAATAGCCGGGGATCGAGAGCGGCTTCTTGCCGGCATAGGAGAAGACGATGTCGGCGCGCAGTTCGCCGTCGTAATAGTGCAGCGTCTTCCGGCAGACGTCCGCCGGCTTTTCGGCACGCACCATGATGCCCGAAAGCGGGTCCGTCGCCGCCTTCAGGTCGGACTCGGAGAGCGGGATCCACTTCTTGCGCTTCTTCAGCGGCGGCTCGTTCATGGTGCGCGAGACGGCGCCATTGGCGAAGTCGATCTCGGTGCGCTTGTTCTTCTTGCCCGATTTGTAGGCGATGACGAAAGAATCCGGCTCGACCCCGTCCGCGGAAAGGTGGCCGCGCACCGTCGTCTTGCCCTTGGTGTCGTCGATGATGCGCGCGACGCCGGCGCTGGCGATGGTGCCGTCTATCGAAATGGCGTCACCGTCGAGCGTGCTGGTGAAACTGGTATGGGCGAGCGTCAGGCCGTAGAGCGAGACCGTGTAGTCGGCGACGAATTTCTTCGGCGCCGCGAGAGCCGGTGACGGCGGCAGCAGGAAGAGGGCAATGAGGGGGGAGGCCAAGGAGGCCATGCGGGCCAGACGGTCTACCATGCTCGATCCGATTGAGAGACGTCCCTTTCGCCTCCTTATAGTGGAAATTCCGGCGAAGTTGTGGATCGTCGGCGGTTTCGCATCCGCCGCCTGGCGTCTTGACGGTCCGGCGAAATGCCACTATGGGAACGCCAACTTTTCCATGAGGCCGCCTGACCTGCCCGCGCGCCAAGCCAAACGGTGCGGCACTGGTCCATGGCCCAGTCGTAACCGAAGGTCGAACGAGATGTCCCGTACCTGTGAACTGACCGGCAAGTCCGTGATGAGCGGCAACAATGTGAGCCACGCCAACAACAAGACGCGGCGCCGCTTCCTGCCCAATCTGGTCAGCGTGACGCTGATCTCCGAGGCGCTCAACCAGAGCTTCCGCCTGCGCATCTCGGCGAACGCCCTGCGCTCGGTCGAGCATCGCGGCGGCCTCGACGCCTTCCTGATGAAGGCCGGCACCGAGGATTTGTCGCAGCGCGCGCGGCTGCTCAAGAAGCAGATCGCCAAGAAGATCGCCGGCGAAGCCGCCGCGGCCGCCTGATCCCTGCATGGTCGGCGCTTGCCGACCAGAATGGTCGCTGGTTCCATCACCCAGGATAAAAAAATGATTCTGCGAAAAGAGCTGCTGCCTTTCGCCCTGGCGATGGCCATCGTCGTCACGGCGTCGAACATCCTCGTCCAGTATCCGTTCCGCCATCTCGGTCTCGGCGACATCCTCACCTGGGGCGCCTTTTCCTATCCCGTCGCCTTCCTCGTCAACGACCTCACCAACCGGCGCTACGGCAAGCCGGCGGCGCGGCGGGTCGTCCTCGCCGGCTTCGTCGTCGGCGTGCTGCTGTCGATCTTCCTCGCAACGCCGCGTATCGCCATCGCCTCGGGCACGGCGTTCCTGACCGGCCAGCTTCTCGACATCACGGTGTTCGGACGCCTCAGGCGGCAGGCCTGGTGGCGCGCGCCGCTGGCCGCGACCCTCGCCGGCTCGCTCCTCGACACGGCGATCTTCTTCTCGCTCGCCTTCGCCGCGTCCTTCGCCTTCCTCGACACGGCGTTCGGCATGCCGGACGGCTCGCTCGCCTTCCCGGCGGCGCTTTTCGGCGGCTCGGCGCCGCTGTGGATGACGCTGGCGCTCGGCGACCTCTCGGTGAAGATCGTCATGGGGCTCCTCATGCTGGTGCCCTACGGCGCGCTGCTCAACGTGCTGAAGCCGGTGCCGGCGCTGGTGCGCTAGCACTGTCGACGCCGCGCTCGCGGCCCGGGCGGCGGGTCAACCGGACGAGGAAGGCGAGCACCAGTGCCGCGCGGTCGACCGTCCGGCCGTCGATATCGGCGCCGCAATCTCCACCGCCGTTGCGGTCGAAGACGAATTGGCAGGAGGCGGCGCGCCTGCAATCCTTGCGCCGGCAGTGCCGGTGCTTTTGCTCGACATCGGCGGCGAACCGCAGGGCCTTGGCCATCAGGTTCCTCAAGGCGGGGTCGCGCGCCATCTCGCCTTCGAAGTCCGCCGAGGGATCCGGCGAGGAGGGGGCGGGC